>NZ_CBFHAZ010000090.1:0-26342 GCF_965653655.1 Pseudomonas onubensis
ACTGGAAGGGATAAACAATCGAATAAAGGTCATTAAGCGGATGGCGTACGGTTACCGGGATAGCGAGTTCTTTTTCATGAAGATCAAGAGCGTCTTTCCCGGTAATCCGTGAAGAACCAAAAAAAAGCCCCGCCAAGTGGCGGGGTTGAGGTACGAGCGTGGCGCTCGGAAATCGGTGCTGCCAGGCCTTCCCTGTGAAGGGAAGGCCTGTTGAGACTTACAGCAAGATGGTGCGGATGTCGTTGAGCAGCTGGCTCAGACGCTGCGTGAAGCGGGCAGCAGCAGCGCCGTTGATCACGCGGTGATCGTAGGACAACGACAGCGGCAGCATCAGCTTCGGTTGGAACGCTTTACCGTCCCACACAGGCTGGATAGTGGCCTTGGACACACCCAGGATCGCCACTTCCGGCGCGTTGACGATTGGCGTGAAGCCAGTGCCGCCAATGTGACCGAGGCTGGAGATGGTGAAGCAGGCGCCTTGCATGTCGTCGGCGGTGAGCTTCTTGTCGCGGGCCTTGGCAGCCAGCGCAGCAGCTTCAGCGGCGAGTTGCAGCAGGCTCTTCTGATCAACGTTCTTGATCACAGGAACCAGCAGGCCGTCCGGGGTATCCACCGCGAAACCTACGTTCACGTACTTCTTGCGAATGATCGCCTTGCCGCTTGGTGCCAGCGAACTGTTGAAGTCCGGCAGTTCCTTGAGCAAGTGCGCGCACGCCTTGAGCAGCAGTGGCAGCACGGTCAGTTTCACGCCGGCTTTTTCGGCCACGGCTTTCTGCGCAACACGGAAAGCTTCCAGGTCGGTGATATCGGCCTGGTCGAACTGAGTCACGTGCGGGATGTTCAGCCAGCTGCGGTGCAGGCTCGACGCGCCGATTTGCATCAGGCGGGTCATCGGCACTTCTTCGGTTTCGCCGAAGCGGCTGAAGTCCACGACCGGGATCGGTGGAATGCCCGAGCCGCCCGTAGCAGCGCCGGCAGCCGGAGCTTCCTTGGCCTTCTGCATCATGGCTTTGACGTAAACCTGCACGTCTTCCTTGAGCACACGACCGTGTGGGCCGGTGGCCGACACAGCGTTGAGCTCAACGCCGAACTCACGGGCCAGCTGACGCACGGCAGGGCCGGCGTGAACCTTGGCACCGCTTGGCGCAGGTGCGGCAGCCGCAGGGGCCGGTGCGGCCTCGGCTTTTGCAGCAGGTGCGGCAGGTGCAGCAGCGGCCGGAGCAGCTTCAGCCTTGGCAGCCGGAGCAGCAGCCGGTGCTGGCGCAGCAGCAGGTGCAGCGCCTTGTACTTTGAGCTTGAGGATGAAGTCACCAGTGCCGACTTCGTCTTCCAGCTTGACCGCAATGCTTTCCACCACGCCGGCAGCCGGCGAAGGGATTTCCATGGAGGCCTTGTCGGACTCCAGGGTGATCAGCGACTGGTCGGCTTCGACGGTGTCGCCGACCTTGACCAGCAACTCGATGATCTTGGCCTTGCCCGACGAACCGATGTCCGGAACATGAATGTCCTGAACAGTGGCGGCGGCAGGTGCGGCAGCCGGAGCTGGAGCAGCCTCGGCAGCAGCAGGTTTTTCAGCAGCAGGTGCGGGTGCGGCAGCGGCAGCCGGGGCTGGCGCAGGGGCCGCATCAGCGGCACCTTCGATTTCCAGTTCCAGCAGTTCGTCGCCTTCTTTCAGGCGGTCGCCCAGCTTCACTTTCAGGCTCTTGACCACGCCGGCCTTGGGAGCAGGGATTTCCATGCTCGCCTTGTCCGACTCCAGGGTCAGGATGCTCTGGTCGGCTTCGACGGTGTCGCCGACCTTCACAAACAGCTCGATTACTTCACCTTCACCGCTGCCGATGTCAGGTACGCGAATGAGTTCGCTCACAAAAAATCTCCTCAGCAGTCCAGTGGGTTGCGTTTTTCCGGGTTGATGCCGAACTTGACGATAGCGTCAGCCACCACCTTGGGTTCGATCTCACCACGGTCAGCCAAGGCTTCCAGGGCTGCCAACACCACGAAGTGACGGTCAACTTCGAAGAAGTGACGCAGCTTCTTGCGGCTGTCACTGCGGCCGAAACCGTCGGTGCCCAGGACTTTGAATTCCTTGGACGGGACCCACTGGCGAATCTGTTCAGCGAACAGCTTCATGTAGTCGGTAGAGGCAATGACTGGACCTTTACGGCCGGCCAGGCACTCTTCGACGTAGCTCTTGGCTGGTTTCTGACCTGGGTGCAGGCGGTTGTTGCGCTCCACCGCCAGGCCGTCGCGACGCAGTTCGTTGAAGCTGGTAACGCTCCACACGTCAGCGCCGACGTTGAACTCTTCACGCAGGATCTTCGCCGCTTCACGCACTTCACGCAGGATGGTGCCGGAGCCCATCAGTTGCACGTGGTGCGCCGCTTCCTTGGTGTCTTCTTCGAGCAGGTACATGCCCTTGATGATGCCTTCTTCAACACCGGCCGGCATGGCAGGTTGCTGGTAGGACTCGTTCATCACGGTGATGTAGTAGAAAACGTCCTGCTGCTCTTCGGTCATCTTCTTCATGCCGTCCTGGATGATCACCGCCAGCTCATAGCCGTAGGTTGGATCAAAGGTGCGGCAGTTCGGGATGGTGGCAGCCAGGATGTGGCTGTGACCGTCTTCGTGTTGCAGGCCTTCGCCGTTCAGCGTGGTCCGGCCGGCAGTACCGCCGATCAGGAAGCCACGGGTACGGCTGTCGCCTGCTGCCCACGCCAGGTCGCCGATACGCTGGAAGCCGAACATCGAGTAGAAGATGTAGAACGGCAGCATCGGCTGGTTGTGGCTGGAGTACGAAGTACCGGCAGCGATGAAGGAGCTCATGGCGCCTGCTTCGTTGATGCCTTCTTCGAGGATCTGGCCCTTCTTGTCTTCCTTGTAGAACATCACCTGGTCTTTATCGACTGGCTCGTAGAGCTGGCCGACGGAGGAGTAGATGCCCAACTGACGGAACATGCCTTCCATACCGAAGGTACGGGCTTCGTCCGGGATGATCGGGACGATACGCGAACCGATTTCCTTGTCCTTGACCAATTGCGCCAGGATGCGCACGAAAGCCATGGTGGTGGAGATTTCACGGTCGCCCGAGCCGTCCAGGATAGCCTTGAGGGTATCGAGTGGCGGTGTAGGAATGTCGAAAGACTTGGCGCGGCGCTGTGGCACGAAACCGCCCAGTGCAGTACGACGCTCGCTGAGGTAGCGGGCTTCGGCGCTGTTTGGCTCCGGCTTGAAGAACGGCAGGTTCTCCAGCTCCTCGTCCTTGACCGGGATGTCGAAGCGATCGCGGAACAGCTTCAGGCTTTCAACATCAACTTTCTTGGTGTTGTGCGCGGTGTTCTTCGCTTCGCCGGCACCGGTGCCATAACCTTTGATGGTCTTGGCCAGGATGACAGTTGGTTGTTCTTTGTGGTTGACCGCTTCGTGGTACGCCGCGTAGACCTTGTACGGGTCGTGGCCGCCACGGTTGAGTTTCCAGATCTCGTCGTCGGACAGGTCTGCAACCATCGCCTTGAGTTCTGGCGAGTTGAAGAAGTGTTCACGTACGAACGCGCCGTCTTTGGCTTTGTAGTTCTGATACTCGCCGTCGATGACTTCGTCCATGCGACGTTGCAGGATACCGTCGACGTCCTTGGCCAGCAGTGGGTCCCAGAAACGGCCCCAGATAACTTTGGTCACGTTCCACTGAGCACCGCGGAACACGCCTTCGAGCTCCTGGATGATCTTGCCGTTGCCGCGAACCGGGCCGTCTAGGCGCTGCAGGTTGCAGTTGATGACGAAGATCAGGTTGTCGAGCTTCTCGCGGCCAGCCAGGGAGATGGCGCCCAGGGATTCCGGCTCGTCACACTCGCCGTCGCCCAGGAAGCACCAGACTTTCTGCTTGCCTTCAGGGATGAAGCCACGCGCTTCCAGGTACTTCATGAAGCGTGCCTGGTAGATCGCCTGGATCGGGCCAAGGCCCATGGACACAGTCGGGAACTGCCAGAAATCAGGCATCAGCCAAGGGTGCGGGTACGACGACAGGCCGTTACCGTCCACTTCCTGGCGGAAGTTGTTCATGTGTTCTTCGGTGATGCGGCCTTCCATGAACGCACGGGCGTAGACGCCTGGCGAAGTGTGGCCCTGGAAGTAGATCAGGTCGCCGCCGTGTTCGTCGGTCGGGGCCTGGAAGAAGTAGTTGAAGCCGATGTCATACAGGGTTGCGCTGGAAGCGAAGCTGGAGATGTGACCGCCCAGGTCAGAATCTTTCAAGTTCGTGCGCATTACCATCGCCATGGCGTTCCAACGTACCAGCGAGCGAATGCGGCGTTCCATGAACAGGTCGCCAGGCATGCGTGCTTCGTGGGTAACGGGGATGGTGTTGCGGTATGGCGTGGTGATGGCGTAAGGCAATTGCGAGCCGCTGCGGGTCGCGAGTTCGCCCATACGGGTCATCAAATAGTGAGCACGGTCTTCGCCTTCTTTGTCGAGAACCGATTCCAGGGCGTCCAGCCATTCCTGGGTTTCGACGGGATCGAGGTCTTGCATGGCTTGCTCCAGGGCGGAAAGGCTACCAGAATCGGTTGCCTGAAGTTTGCGACTGGCCTTGTGGGCAGACGACATAAATTCTTGGATGGCCGAAGGTTGCTTCGGCGTCCTGTAGTTTTACTACAAATCGTCGGCCATTTCAGCCTTTCGAATGTATATACGAGTAGTAAAACTACACAAGACTGAGCGTATGGCTCGGTCTGGCTGGTGAGCATAATCGTTATTGTTGATCATTTGCGAACAAGAAAAGGTGAAAGTTTGATGTTGGCTGCCAAGATGAAATTAATTTCAGCTATTTCTAACCTTTGTTCGACAGTCCTTCACCAAGCGTGGTTCTTGCCTTCACAACAACACGCCTTTTGCGCGCCGATCAAGGATAGACCATGAGCCTTCCAACGCTGGCCGAACTGCCGGCCATTCTCTTGCCTTTCGCCCAGCGGGCCGAGCAGTCATTTCGTGACGCAGTGGCCGCGCTGGACGTCGATGATGGACTTTCTGCGTGGACGCCGCAACGGTGGGCCGACTTTGCCCGGGTGTGCGCCGCCAGTGATTTCGTCATTGAACAGAGCCTTCGTGACCCTTTGATGTTGCTTGAGCTGGTGGCCTGGGGCGAGCTGGACCGCGGCTTTGCGCCCGGTGAGCTGTGCAGCCAGATCGCCGGTGCCGTGCAACAGGCCGAAACAGAAGATGAGTTGGGCCGGGTGCTGCGCCGCCAACGCACGCGCCAGCAAGTGCGCATTATCTGGCGCGACCTGACCCGACAGGCGGACCTGGTGCAAACCTGTCGCGACCTCTCCGACATGGCCGACGCCAGCATCGACCAGGCTTACCGGTGGCTGTACCAGCGCCACTGCGTGCAGTTCGGCACGCCTACCGGCCGACGCAGCGGCGAAGCCCAGCACATGGTCATCCTCGGCATGGGCAAGCTCGGCGCGGTGGAGTTGAACCTGTCGTCGGACATCGACCTGATCTTCGCCTACCCCGAAGGCGGCGAAACCGTGGGCGTGAAGCGCGCGCTGGACAACCAGGAGTTTTTCATTCGCCTGGGTCAAAAATTGATCAAGGCGCTCGACCCGATGACGGTCGATGGGTTTGTGTTCCGTGTCGACATGCGCCTGCGGCCCTATGGTTCCGCCGGTGCGCTGGTGCTCAGCTTCAATGCGCTGGAGCAGTATTACCAGGATCAAGGCCGCGACTGGGAACGCTACGCCATGATCAAGGCGCGCGTGGTGGCCGGCGACCAGGTGGCCGGTGCGCAACTGCTGGATATGCTGCGCCCGTTCGTCTACCGCCGTTACCTGGATTTTTCTGCGATTGAAGCGCTGCGCACCATGAAGCAGCTGATCCAGCAGGAAGTGCGGCGCAAGGGCATGGCCGAGAATATCAAGCTGGGCTCGGGTGGCATCCGCGAAGTGGAATTTATCGCCCAGGCGTTCCAGTTGATCCACGGTGGCCGCGACCTGAGCCTGCAACAGCGTCCGTTGCTCATGGTGCTCGGCACGCTTGAAGGCCAGGGCTACTTGCCGCCTGCGGTGATCGCGGAGTTGCGCAATGGCTATGAATTCCTGCGTTATACCGAGCACGCGATTCAGGCGATTGCCGACCGTCAGACGCAAATGTTGCCGGACAGCCCGGAAGACCAGGCGCGCATCGCCTTTATGCTGGGCTTCGCCGACTGGGCCGCGTTCCATGAGCGGCTGATGTATTGGCGTGGCCGGGTGGACTGGCACTTCCGTCAAGTGATTGCTGATCCTGACGAAGAAGAAGGTGAAGAAAGCGAGCTGGTGGTGGGCGGGGAATGGTTGCCGTTGTGGGAAGAGTCCCAGGACGAAGACGCCGCTTGCCGCCAGCTGGCCGAGGGCGGTTTTACCGACGCGCCCAAAGCCCTCAAAGCCCTGGCTGGCCTACGTGGCAGCCCGCAGTTGCGCGCCATGCAGCGCCTCGGTCGCGAGCGGCTCGACGCCTTTATCCCGCGCCTGCTGGCCCAGGCCGTCGAACACGCCAACCCGGACTTGGTGCTCGAGCGCGTGCTGCCGCTGGTGGAAGCCGTGGCGCGACGTTCTGCTTACCTGGTGCTGCTGACCGAAAACCCCGACGCCCTGCGCCGCTTGTTGACGCTGTGCGCTGCCAGCCCGTGGATTGCCGAGCAAATCACGCGTTTCCCGCTGCTGCTCGACGAGTTGCTCAACGAAGGCCGCCTGTTCAAGCCGCCTTTGGCGCCGGAGCTCGCCGCTGAGCTGCGTGAGCGCCTCACACGCATCCCCGAAGATGACCTTGAGCAACAGATGGAGGCCTTGCGTCACTTCAAACTGGCCCACCGCCTGCGTGTAGCCGCCTCGGAAATTGCCGGTAGCCTGCCGTTGATGAAGGTCAGCGACTATTTGACCTGGCTCGCCGAAGCCATCCTCGAACAAGTGCTGGCCCTGGCCTGGCGCCAGACGGTTGCCCGTCATGGCTCGCCACAGCGGGTGGACGGCAGTCTGTGCGACCCAGGGTTCATCATTGTCGGTTACGGCAAGGTCGGCGGCATCGAGCTGGGGCATGGCTCGGACCTTGACCTGGTGTTCATTCACGATGGCGACCCGCAGGCCGAAACCGATGGCGCCAAACCCATCGACGGCGCGCAGTTCTTTACGCGCCTGGGCCAGCGCATCATTCACCTGCTCACCACCCAGACCAACTCCGGCCAATTGTATGAAGTGGACATGCGCCTGCGACCTTCCGGCGCCTCCGGTTTGCTGGTCAGCTCGCTTGGGGCGTTTGAGCGCTACCAGGAAAATGAAGCCTGGACCTGGGAACATCAGGCCCTGATCCGCGCGCGGGTGCTGGTGGGCAGCCAGGATGTGGGCCACGCGTTTGAACACGTCCGGGCTAAAGTACTGGGGCGTGAACGTGACTTGGCGAAGCTGCGCCAGGAGGTCAGCGAGATGCGCGCCAAGATGCGCGACAACCTGGGCACCAAGGCCACGGCTGCCGGGACGGCTGCGAATGCCTTCGAGCCGACGACCGTGTTCGACCTCAAGCAAGACGCCGGAGGTATCGTCGATATTGAATTTATGGTGCAATACGCCGCTTTGGCGTGGTCTGCGCAACATCCATCGTTGCTGCGCTATACCGACAATATCCGCATTCTGGAAGGCTTGGAGCAGGTCGGGCTGATGCCCGCCGCCGATGCCCATCTGTTGCGTGAGGTGTATAAGGCCTACCGTTCCGCCGCGCACCGCCAGGCCTTGCAAAACGAGGCCGGCACGGTAGCCGGGGATCAGTTCGCCGACGAGCGGCGCCAGGTGAAGCGCATCTGGAATGAACTGGGGTTAAGCTGAAACTTGATGAATTGAGCGACGCCGATCTGATGTGGAAACCGGCTTTATGTGGGAGCGGGCTTGCTCGCGAAGCAGGCGCTGCGGTCTGTCTATCGGACCGCGGTGATGCCTTCGCGAGCAAGCCCGCTCCCACACAAACCGGTGTTCACACAAACCCGGTCTTATAGTCATTATCGATGCGGGGAGGCATAAGCCTCCCCGCATCGTTTGTGGAAACTACATGAATATTCTGATCGTTGGGCCTAGTTGGGTCGGTGACATGGTGATGGCGCAGACACTGTTCCAGTGCCTCAAGCAACGCCATCCCGACTGCCAAATCGACGTGCTCGCCCCTGAGTGGAGCCGGCCGATTCTTGAGCGCATGCCCGAGGTGCGCGCGGCCTTGAGCTTCCCGCTCGGCCACGGCGCGCTCGAATTGGCAACGCGCCGGCGCATCGGCAAATCCATGGTCGGCCAGTACGACCAGGCGATTTTGCTGCCCAACTCGCTCAAGTCGGCGCTGGTGCCGTACTTTGCCGGCATCCCTAAGCGCACCGGCTGGCGTGGCGAGTTTCGCTACGTGTTGCTCAATGACGTGCGCACCCTCGACAAGGCGCGCTACCCGCTGATGATCGAGCGTTTCATGGCACTGGCCTACGAGCCCGGCGCCGAGTTGCCCACGCCGTACCCGCGCCCCAGCCTGCAGATCGATCCGGCGAGCCGTGACGCGGCGCTGGCCAAGTTCGGCCTGGCGCTTGACCGTCCCGTGCTGGCGCTGTGCCCGGGCGCCGAGTTTGGCGAGTCCAAGCGCTGGCCATCGGAGCATTACGCCAAGGTCGCCGAGATGAAGATCCGCGAAGGCTGGCAGGTGTGGCTGTTTGGTTCGAAGAAGGACCACCCGGTGGGCGAAGACATTCGCCAGCGCCTGATCCCCGGCCTGCGTGAAGAAGCGGTGAACCTCAGCGGCGACACGTCGCTGGCCGAGGCTATCGATTTACTCTCCTGCGCCGACTCGGTGGTTTCCAACGACTCCGGCCTGATGCACGTGGCCGCCGCGCTGAACCGCCCATTGGTGGCGGTATATGGCTCGACGTCGCCCGGTTTTACCCCGCCTTTGGCCGACAAGGTTGAAGTGGTGCGCCTGGGTCTCGATTGCAGCCCGTGCTTTGAGCGCACCTGCCGTTTTGGCCATTACAACTGCATGCGCCAGTTGCTGCCGCAGCCGGTGAACGAAGCCTTGCAGCGGTTGCAGGGTTCTGTGGTTGAGGTTCACTAGTTTGCGCGTATTGGTAGTCAAGACCTCATCCCTGGGCGATGTGATCCACGCGTTGCCGGCATTGACCGACGCGGCGCGGGCGATCCCTGGCATCCGCTTTGACTGGGTGGTGGAAGAAGGCTTTGCCGAGATTCCCACCTGGCACCCGGCCGTGGACAAAGTGATCCCGGTGGCGATTCGTCGCTGGCGCAAGAACATTTGGCAAACCATCAAGAGCGGTGAATGGCGGCGCTTCAAGCAAAGCGTGCAGTCGACCAAATACGATTTGGTGATCGATGCCCAAGGGCTGCTCAAAAGCGCCTGGTTGACGCGTTATGTACGCGCGCCGGTGGCCGGCTTTGATAAAAATTCTGCCCGTGAGCCGCTGGCCGCGCGTTTCTACTCGCGCCGCCTGGCCGTGGCGCGTGGGCAGCACGCGGTAGAACGCTTGCGCCAGCTGTTCGCCGTGGCGCTGGGTTATGACTTGCCCAAAGGCCTGGGCGACTATGGCCTGAGCGTCGACAAGTTGCTCGGCCTGCCGCCGAAAAAACCCTTTGTATTGCTGCTGCACGGCACCACCTGGGACACCAAGCACTGGCCCGAAGCCTACTGGCGTGAGCTGGCCGAACGCATGGGCCGCCTGGGCGTGGACGTGAAATTGCCATGGGGCAATGCCGCCGAAAAAGCCCGTGCCGAACGTTTGGCCCAAGGCCTGCAAAACGCCGAAGTGCTGCCCAAGCTCAACCTGGCCGGCGTCGCCCGTGTGCTGGCCGGTGCCCGCGCCTGTGTCGCGGTGGATACTGGCCTGGGGCATTTGGCCGCCGCGTTGGATGTGCCGACCATCTCCCTGTTCGGCCCCACCAATCCAGGCCTTACCGGCGCCTACGGCAAGGGCCAGATTCACTTGGCCAGCGACTTCCCGTGCGCGCCGTGCCTGCAAAAAACCTGTACCTATCAACCGACGGCCGACGACCTGCGTCGGTTCGACATCAAGCGCGAATCGCCCCTGTGCTTCACGCGCTTGAACCCTGAGCGTGTGGCAAACCGACTGAGCACGTTGTTATTGGCTGAGGAGCTGCACTGATGCAACTGGCTTTTGTTTTGTACAAATATTTCCCCTTCGGTGGCCTGCAGCGCGACTTCATGCGCATCGCCCTGGAGTGCCAGCAGCGCGGCCATACGATTCGGGTCTACACGCTGATCTGGGAAGGCGACATTCCGCCCGGCTTTGAAGTGCTGGTGGCGCCGGTCAAGGCGTTCTTCAACCATCGGCGCAACGAGAAGCTGTTGGCCTGGATGGAAGCCGACCTGGCCAAGCGCCCGGTGGACCGTTTGATCGGCTTCAACAAAATGCCCGGCCTGGACGTGTATTACGCCGCCGACGGCTGCTTTGAAGACAAGGCGCAAAACCTGCGTCACTCGCTGTACAAAAGCTTTGGCCGTTACAAGCACTTTGCCGAGTACGAACGTGCGGTGTTCGCCAAAGACGCCAAGACCGAAGTGTTGATGATTTCCGAAGTGCAGCAACCGCTGTTCATCAAGCATTACGACACACCGCTGGAACGCTTCCATTTGCTGCCGCCGGGCATTGCCCAGGACCGCCGCGCGCCGCCGAATGCGGCTGAAATTCGCGAAGGTTTCCGCAAGGAATTCAACCTGCGTGACGACGAGTTGCTGCTGGTGCAAATCGGTTCCGGCTTCAAGACCAAGGGCGTCGACCGCAGCCTCAAGGCCGTGGCCGCGCTACCGGCCGAGCTTAAAAAACGCACGCGCCTGTTTGTAATTGGCCAGGACGACCCCAAAGTATTCCAATTGCAGAGCGCCACGTTGGGGCTGGGCGATAACGTGCAGTTCCTCAAGGGCCGCAGCGATATCCCGCGTTTCCTGCTGGGTGCCGACCTTTTGATTCACCCGGCGTACAACGAAAATACCGGTACCGTGTTGCTCGAAGCCCTGGTGGCCGGGTTGCCGGTGCTGGTCTCGGCGGTGTGTGGGTATGCCCACTACATTGCTGAAGCCGACAGCGGGTTGGTGCTGGATGAGCCGTTTGAACAAGCGCAGCTCAACCAGTACTTGGCCCAGATGCTTACCGACACTGCACAGCGCGCGGCCTGGGGCCGCAATGGGTTGGCCTTCGCCGAGACGGCCGACCTCTACAGCATGCCGCAGCACGCGGCAGATGTGATTCTGGCGGAGCCGAAACGATGAAGTTGATTCTTGCCGAACCGTTCAAGACGTTATGGGCCGGGCGTGATGCCTTCGCCGAAGTCGAGAAACTGCAAGGCCAGGTATTTCGTGAACTGGCGGCGCGTCGCACCTTGCGTACCGAGGTGGAGGGCCGCCCGTATTTCGTGAAAATCCACCGTGGCATCGGTTGGGGCGAGATCTTCAAGAACCTGATCACCGCCAAGTTGCCGGTGCTCGGTGCCGGCCTGGAATGGTCGGCCATCCACCGTCTGCAGGAACTGGGTGTGCCGACCATGACCGGCGTGGCTTTCGGTGAAAAAGGCAGCAACCCGGCGGACCAGCACTCGTTCATCATCACCGAAGAACTGGCCCCGACCATCAGCCTGGAAGACCTGACCGTCAACTGGGTGGCCGAGCCGCCTGCGTCGGCATTGCGCCATGCGCTCACCGCCGAACTGGCACGCATGGTCGGCGACATGCACCGTGGCGGCGTCAACCACCGCGACTGCTACCTGTGCCACTTTCTGCTGGACACTGCCCAGCCAATCGATGCGCGCACCATCAAGCTTTCAGTGATCGACCTGCACCGTGCCCAATTGCGCGCGCACTTGCCGCTGCGCTGGCGCGACAAGGACTTGTCCGCGCTGTACTACTCGGCGCTGGACATCGGTTTGACCCAGCGCGACAAACTGCGCTTTCTCAAAGGCTACTTCCGCCAGCCGCTGCGCCAGATCCTGGCCGAGCAGTCGGCGTCCCTGAGCCTGTTGCAGCGCAAGGCCGACAAGCTGTATGCGCGCAAGCAACGCCTGGGGGATGCGATCTGATGGCGGGTTGGAACCTGGAACCTGCTTACGCCGCCCTGGCGGATGACTTTGGCAGCCTGGAGGCGGTGTTTGCCTTGCAGGGTGAGCGACTGACGCGCGACCCCTTGTCGGAAGTGATTCGGGTGGAGCGTGGCGGGGTCAATTACTACGTCAAACGCTACGTCGGTGCCGGCAAGGGCCTGCGCCGTTACCTGGGCAAACCTCGGGTGAAGTCCGAATGGCAGAACCTCAAACGCTTCGCCAAGTGGGGAATTCCCACCGCCGATGTGGTGGCCTGGGGCCTTGAGCGCAAGGGTCTGGCGTATGCGCGTGGTGCGATGATCACCCGTGAGCTGCCCAAGACCGAAGACCTGTCGGTGCTGGCCGATCGTAACGATCCGTGCTTGAAAGACCCCCAATGGGTCAATGTGATCAGCCGCCAGCTCGCCGAATACACGCGCACGATGCACGAGCACCGTTTTACCCATAACGACTTGAAGTGGCGCAACCTGCTGGTTGACGATAACCGCACGCTGTACCTGATCGATTGCCCCAACGGCGATTTCTGGCGCGGTTTCTGGCTCAAGTACCGTATTACCAAAGACCTGGCCTGCCTGGATAAAGTCGCCAAGTATCACTTGTCGGCCACCCAGCGCCTGCGCTTCTACATGCAATACCGCCAACGCACGCACCTGACGGCTTCGGACAAACAACGAATCCGCCATGTGGTGAAGTTTTTCGAGGGGCGCGAATGACTGATTTCCTGGCGGCCGATGATCGCGCATTGCTTGCGCGCCACGGCCTGGCTGACTTCGATGCGCTGTGGGCCAGGCAACTGGACGCGGTGGATGAACCCAATACCAGCGACGGCGGCTGGAGCAGTGTGTTTCGCCTGGAGCTTGAAGGCCAGGGTTACTACCTCAAGCGCCAGAGCAACTACCTGACGCGCACGCTGAGCAAGCCGTTTGGCGAGCCGACGTTTGCCCGCGAGTTCCGCAATATCAGCCGCTACCGCAAGCTGGGCATTCCGGCGTTGCAGGCGGCGTTTTTCGGTGAGCGCAAGGTTGAAGGCGAGCGCCGCGCGATGTTGCTGACCCGAGCCCTGGACGGCTGGAATGACCTGGACTCATTGCTCGAACAATGGCCGCAACTGAGTGACGCCCAGCACCGTGCGATCCTGCTGGCCTGCGGTCAGCTGGCGCGCCACCTGCACAGCGTGGGTCAAGTGCATGGCTGTTTTTATCCCAAGCATATTTTTCTGCAACCGCTCGGAGAGGGTTATGCCGCGCAGTTGATCGACCTGGAGAAAACCCGCCCGCTGTTGTTCGGCCGGCGTGATCGGGTCAAGGACTTGGAGCCATTGCTGCGCCGTGCGCCGCAGTGGTCGGATGCGCAAGTGCGGCAACTGCTGGCGGCGTATCTGGATCAGCCTGAAGACAGCACGCTGGTGGGTGCCTGGTTCGAGCGCCTGACGGCCCGGCGCAGCCACAAGGAGAAGCGCTGATGCGCTTGTCCGAACTGAAAAAAGCCGGCCGCACGCCTGAGCTGCCGCTGACCCTCGAATTGGCCGACGCCGCAGGCACCGGCCAGTTGCAACTGCTTAACCTGTTGCGCGTGTTGCCGGGCGAACGCTACGTGGGCGCCGCCGTCTGGCGCGGCCGCCCGGTGTTGGCCAAATTGCTGGTGGGCAGCAAGGCCGCGCGGCATTTTCAGCGCGAACTCAGTGGCGTGCGCCTGCTGGCCGAACAGGGCCTGACCACGCCACAGTTGCTGGCCGATGGCTTGCAGGAAGGCGAGGGCGGCTGGCTGCTGTTTGACTTTATCGAAGGTGCCGAAAGCCTCGCCGATGCCTGGCAGGCGGTCGAAGGTTTGCCGCCATTGGCGGACGAACAAACCGCTGTACTCGCCGAGGCGTTGGGCGCGATTGCGCAGATGCACGCCAAAGGCTTGTGGCAGGAAGACCTGCACCTGGACAACCTGCTGCGCCAGGACGGTAAGCTGTACCTGATCGACGGCGCCGGGATTCGTGTTGAAGAGGCGGGCAAGCCGCTGTCGCGCAACCGGGTGCTGGAAAACCTTGGTGTGTTCTTCGCCCAGTTGCCGAAAAACCTCGAGCCGTTCACCGAAGAATTGCTGGTGTACTACCTGCTGGGCAACGGCGAGCACGCCTTGCCGCTGCAAGCCCTGGAAAAACAGGTGCGCAAAGTCAGTGCCTGGCGCTTGAAAGACTTTTTGAACAAGGTCGGCCGTGAATGCACGCTGTTCAGCGTGGTGCGTGGCGCCTTTGCCTTGCGTGCGATTCGCCGCGAGGAAGAGGCGGCGATGCTGCCGGTGCTGGAGCAGGCCGACGCGCTGCTCGACCAGGGCCATTTGTATAAAACCGGTGGTGCGGCCACGGTTGCCAAGGTCGAAGCGGGCGGTCGGCCGCTGGTGATCAAGCGCTATAACATCAAGGGGTTTGCCCATTGGCTCAAGCGCTTCTGGCGCCCCAGCCGGGCCTGGCATTCATGGCGCGAGGGCAACCGCCTGGCGTTTCTTGGCATCGCCACGCCCAAGCCGCTGGCCGTGCTGGAAAAGCGCTTTTTGTGGCTGCGCAGCCGGGCTTACCTGGTGACTGAATACCTGCCGGGGCCGGACATCATCGAGCGTTTCGCGCCGTATGTTGAGCAGGGCGATGCGCCCGAGAATGAACTGCTGGCCCTGGACCATTTGTTCGCCGAACTGATCCGCGAGCGGATCAGCCATGGTGATTTCAAGGGCCATAACCTGTTCTGGGCCGAGGATCGCTGGGCGTTGATCGACCTGGACGCCATGTGCCAGCACGGCTCGGCCGCAAGCTTCGCACCGGCGTTCGCCAAGGACCGCGCGCGGTTTATGCGTAACTGGTCTGAGAGCAGTGCGCTGTACCAACTGATCGATGCGCGTTTGCCCAAGCAGGTGCAATGATCGTTGCGTTGATCGTTCCTGCGCTCTGCGTGGGAATGCCGACCCGGACGCTCTGCGTCCCGCTCCTCAAGCCACGTGCAAGGTGACGCGGAGCGTCACGGGATGCATTCCCACGCGGAGCGTTGGAACGATCAGCCCGATCATCAGAACTGGTATTCAGCCCCAGCCCCCGCATACCAGGACCTTCCCGGCGCCGCTTCGTAGTAGCGGAAGTTGCCGTCGCCAACAATCACTGAACCGACATACTGGCGATCCAGCAAGTTATCCAGGCGCAGCGTCTGGTGAAAGGTCCAGTGCTCCACCTTCTGTTCGAAGCGTGCCCGCCAGTTGAACACGCTGTAGCCCGGCGCGGCGCGTTGCTGGTTGGTGTCTTCGACGTAGACCTTGCTGCGGTACATGCCTTCGAGGGCGGTGCTGACCCAGTCGCGGGGTTTCCAGTTCAGCTCGGCGAAGAGGGTGGTTTGCGGTACGCCGGGCAGGTAGTTGCCCTTGCCGATAGCCTTGCCGCTGTTGGTAAAGTCGCTGTCGTAGGTCGCTTGCAGGCGGGTGTACGCGAGGGTGGTGCTCCACTGTTCGCTGAGTTGGCTTTCCAGGCCCAGCTCGAAACCTCGGCGCAGGGTTTTGCCGGCGTTCTGGTAGGTGGTGCGACCACCACTGGATTGCTGCACGACCAACTCGTCGTCAGTCGTGATCTGGAATAGCGCAGCGTTGAGGCGCGTGTCCTGGCCAAGCTTGGCTTTCAGGCCGACTTCATACTGCTTGCTCACCGACGGCTTGAGCGCAAAGTTAAAGCCGTTGGCAGTACTCGAATAGGCCGACTCGGCCTGGGTCGGGGTTTCGAAGCCTTTGCCCGCGCTCACATAGCCATGCAGGTCCGGCGTGAAGGCGTACATCACGCTGACCGAAGGCGTGTTTTTCTGGTAGGTCTTGCTGCCGCTGTAATTGCCGTCGCTGGTGAAGTGGTCGTCCACCTCCATCTTCATGCTGCTGTGGCGCAGGCCGGCTTGCAGCGTCCAGTCGCCCAGCAGCCAGTTGGCTTGCACGAACGGGTCGAGGCTGGTGGCGGTGTCGATTTCATCGCGGCCCAAGGCGCCTTTGACGCCGTGCACGCCATCCAGGGTGTTGGAATAGCCTTGGCGGTCATCCTGGCTGCGGTCGTAATCGAGGCCGGTGATCAGGGTCAGTTCGCCTGGGGCGCTGGTGATGGGTCGCAACCAGTGGACCGAGCCGCCGTAGAATTTGCGGTCGAAGTCCACCACCCCGCCGCGCTTGTCAGAGGGCGTGCCGCCCGGAATCGACAGGTACTGAATCACGCTCCTGCGCCCGGTGTACGCATTCACCTGCAGCGTCGCATCGCCGATATAGCGCTCGTAATTCAGGCCCAACTGCTGATGATCGATGCTTTTGCGCGTGTTGTACTGCAATGCCGCCGGCGCGACCGAGCGCGGATCGGCTTTGTAGGCTTCCCAGGTTTGCCCCAGCGGATCCTGCGTGCCGTTCTGCTCCAGGCTGCTATAGATCAGCGCCAACTTGCTGTCGTCATCCGGCTGAAAATTGAGCTTGGCAAAGGTCTGGTCACGCCGGGCGCTGCTGTGGTCGCGATAACCATCGGTGTCCATGCGCGAGGCGTCGAGCACAAAACCTGCGCCGTTCGCCGCGCCTTCGGCGGTGAGGTGGTTTTTGTTCAAACCATCGCTGCCCACCAGGGTTTCGGCACCGATGCGCGGCGGGCCTTCGCCGTCGCGGGAAAACATCTGGATCACGCCGCCGGCATTGCTGCCATACAAGGTGGCGGCCGGGCCGCGCAGCACTTCGATGCGCTCGGCGGTGTCGAGGTTGAAGGTGGCCGCCTGGCCCTGGCCGTCCGGGGTGCTGGCCGGGATGCCGTCGGCGATCAACTTGAGGCCGCGCACGCCAAACGCCGAGCGCGCGCCGAAGCCGCGCGAGGAAATCTGCAGGTCCTGGGCATAGTTCTGGCGGTTCTGTACCACCAGGCCTGGTACGCGGGACAGGGCTTCGGAGGCGTTAATGCCGAGTTGGCCGTCGCTGATTTGCTCATGGCTGATGCTGTCGACTGAATAGGGCAAGTCGAACGTCGGGCTGGCGCTGCGCGAGCCGGTGACCACGCTGGGGTCGAGGACCAGGGCGGTGTCTTCAGCCAGGGCGGTTTCGCACACGGCGAACAGGCCGGGCAGCAGAAGGGTAAAGCGGGCGAGGGTTTTCATCAGTCAGCCGGAATCTGTGGCGCTTAACGCTGTAAACGCGCAAAAGAGGCGAGAGTTTAACCAGTTGGTTAGTGCTGTTGCTCGGGAAATTTCCCACGAAACATTGGGACATCGTGATCTGGGAGCTCACAGCATCCCGATGCTAGCGTGGCTGACGACTATTCGAGGGGTTGGCCATGGGCACAAAACTGGCGGCTGCACTGGGGGTGTTTTCATTGGCATTAAGTGGGTGCGGAACCGTTAACACGGTTTTTCGCGATGACCTGTCAGCGACCCGCGAGTTGCGCAAACAGAAAACCTACTGCGAGTCCATTCCCCGTGCCTACAGCGGCCTGGCGTTCAACTTTTGCCTGCTCAACGCGCCCCCGGACATCACGGGCGTACTGGTGCCGGTGATACTGGCGGATATGGCCGCCTCGGGTATTGTTGATACCGTGGTGCTGCCCTACACGATCTACCAGCAGGGCACGCTGGGCAATATGGGCATTTACTGGCGCCCCGGTCGCTCATAGCCACGGGGATCATCGTGCGCCAAAGCAAGGATGGCAGCATCGAGATCTACCCGTAACCCGCTTGCCGCTTGCCGCTAACAGCTTCCTGCTGCTTTTAAGTTATAATCCCGCCCTTTAGCTGTTTCTCGCTCAGGCGGGAGGCACACTTTTTTCAGGCGCAACCCGCCTGCATGCAGACTAAAAGAGGCTAGACCCCAGTGGCATTGACGATTCTTGGCCTGTCCGGCGCCCTTAGCCATGATCCCTCCGCAGCCCTGTATATCGACGGCAAGCTGATCGCGGCCGCCGAAGAAGAGCGCTTCGTACGCGACAAACATGCAAAGAACCGCATGCCCTACGAATCGGCGAAGTTCTGCCTGGAACAAGCCGGCATCAAGCCTTCCGACGTTGACGTGGTGGCGATCCCGTTCGCCCCGATCAGCCTGTTCGGCGAGGCGCGCTGGCACTACGCCAAGCGTTACTGGTACGCCCCGGACCGCGCCCTTGACGCGATCCTGATGGGCAACCGTCGCTACAAGCGCTATCGCAACAAGATCGTCTGGTGCCTGGAGCAACTGGGCTTCGATCCGAAGAAAATCAAGATCGAACCGGTTGAACACCACCTGGCCCACGCCTCCAGCGCTTACCACTGCTCGGGTTTCCAGGAAAAAACCGCGATCCTGGGCATCGACGGCAAAGGTGAGTACGCCACCACGTTCTTCGGCTACGGCGAAAACGGCAAGATCCACAAGATCAAGGAATTCTACGATCCGGACTCCCTGGGTGGCCTGTACGGTGCGATCACCGAGTTCCTCGGTTTCGAGATGCTCGACGGCGAGTTCAAGGTCATGGGTATGGCGCCGTATGGCGATGCCAGCAAGTACGATTTCTCGCGCCTGGCCTCGTTTGAAAACGGCGAGTTGGTGATCAACACCGACTACGCCAACGTCATCGGCCTGCGTCGTTATAAAGAGAAGGGCAAGGGTTTCTACTTCTCGCCAAAACTGATCGAGTGGCTGGGTCCCAAGCGCGAAGGCGACATCGCCGACGAGCCGTACATCCACTACGCAGCCAGCATGCAGGCGCTGTTCGAGAAACTGGCCTTGCAGATGATCGACCACTACCTGGGCGACATCCTCAAGGACAGCGGCAAGCTGGCGTTCGCCGGTGGTTGCGCGCTGAACGTCAAACTGAACCAGAAGATCATTGCCCGCGATGACGTTAAAGAGCTGTTTGTGCAGCCGGCGTCCGGCGATGCCGGCACCGCGGTTGGCGCGGCGGCCTATGTGTCCCACGCCCGTGGTGTGCCGGTGGAGAAGATGGAACACGTCTATCTCGGCCCGTCCTACAGCAACGAAGACGTGATTGCCGCGTGCGCCAAGCACGAAAGCAAGCCGGTATGGCGCAAGATCGAAAACATGCCCAAGCGCATCGCCAGGATCATGGTCGACGGCAACCCGGTGGCCTGGTTCCAGGGCCGCATGGAGTTCGGCCCGCGTGCGTTGGGCGGTCGTTCGATCATCGGTTGCCCTAGCGCTACCGGCGTGGCTGACCGCATCAACCACCAGATCAAGTTCCGCGAGCGCTGGAGGCCTTTCTGCCCGTCGATGCTCGACACCGTGGCCCCACAGATGATCAAGGTCGATCACCCGGCGCCGTTCATGACCTTCACCTTTGAAGTGTCCGAAGAGTGGAAAACCCGCGTACCGGAAGTGGTCCATGAAGATGGCACCTCCCGCGCCCAGGTGCTCAAGCGCGAATACAACCCGCGTTACTACGACATGATGAAAGAGCTGGAAGTATTGACCGGCAACGGCGTATCGCTGAACACCTCGCTCAACCGTCGTGGCGAAGCGATGATCTGCTCGCCGAAAGACGCGCTGGACATGTTCTTCGGCTCCGACCTGCAGTACCTGATCATGGAAGACATCCTGGTCGTCAAAGACGGCGTGGACCCTTATGACTCGGTCGGCTGAACGCCACGTCCTGCAGTTCTGCCACGGCTATGACGGGCCGTTCCTGGACTGCGCGCGGCAGTACGCCAGCCTGTTCGCAGGCACAGGCTACAAGGTGACCACGGTGTTTCTCACCGGGGTCGCCGACCCCGATGTGGCCGCCGGTTGCGCCTCTGATGAAGTGCTGTTCATGGAGTTCAGCTCCAAGGCCATTCGTGGCCTCAAGCTGGGCGCCATCCGTGAACTGCGCAAAATCGCCGCGTCGCGCAACTTCAGCTTGTGCATTGCCCACCGCTTCAAGCCGATCTACATCGCCTTGCTCGGTACGCGCCTGCCAGTGATCGGCGTGCATCACGCCTTTGGTGATTATCAGCGCCGCAGCCGCAAGCTGTTTGCCTCGATTTTCAGCAAGCGCCTGAGCCTGCTCGGTGTGTCTGACGCGGTGCGCGACGATATGCGCCGCTGCCTGCCAGCCTGGCCGGCGGCACGCATCCAGACCTTGTATAACCGCATCGATGTCCAGGCTCTGCAAGCGTTGCAGGTGCCGGCCGATGAGGCGCGCGATGCCTTGGGGCTGTCGCCGGATGAGTGGGTGGTCGGCAACGTCGGCCGCCTGCACCCGGACAAGGACCAAGCCACCTTGCTCAAAGGCTTTGCCCTGGCCTTGCCGCATTTACCGGCGCAGAGCCGGTTGGCGATCCTCGGCACCGGCCGCCTGGAGAAAGACCTCAAGTCGCTGGCGCGCGAGCTGGGCATTGCCGAGCACGTACTGTTCCTCGGCCAGGTGCCGGATGCGCGCCGGTATTTCCGTGCGTTCGACGTCTTTGCCCTGAGCTCTGACCATGAGCCGTTCGGCATGGTGCTGCTGGAGGCCATGGCCGCCGGCGTGCCGCTGCTCGCCACGGCGTGTGGCGGCGCGCGGGAAGTGGTTGAAGGCGTGGGCATCCTGTTTCCGTTTGGCGATGCCGATCACTTGGGTCAGGGCCTTCGGCATTTGGCCGCGATGGACCGTCAGCAACACCAGCAGTGCGCCGAGATGATGCTTGAGCGCCTGCATCAGCAGTTTTCGGATCAGGCGGTGCGCGAGACTTTCTGGCAGTTGCCTGCTATCACCGAACTGACCGCGAGGGCTTGATGCTCAATCGATTCCAAGGCTTTCGCGAGCGCGGTTGGTCGGTGGTTGACGCGCCGACCTACAGCGACGCCTGGCAGCGTTTTGGCGGCAGTGTCGCCACCCATCCGCAGGTGGTCGAGCGTCTGGCCGGGCTGGCCGAGATTCCAGTGCGCTATCTGGCCTGGGAGCAGGGCGGCGAGCTTAAAGCCTGCATTGCAACTTGGGGGCGCGACCTGGCGTTGTCCAAAGACGTGCTCAAGCGCAACGGCAAAAAAGGCTTGTTCGACCTCGGTAATGCCGAGTTGATCCTGCCCGCCGCCGCCGATGCCCTGGCGCCGCTGCGCCATCGCGCGCGTTACCTGTCGGCCCTGAATGAAGGCCGCTTTGCCGGCATCAAACTCCAGGCCGAACAGTTGGCCATGGCGCGCACGCCTGAAGAACTGTCAAAAAAGTTTCGCTATAACCAGCGCCGTGAATTGCGCCTGCTGGAAGAGGCGGGCGGTGTGGTGCGGCCGGTGCAGGACTTCTCCAGCGCCGAGCTGGCGGCGATCTACTGCGACCTGTTCCAGCGCCGCTGGGGCTTCGCGGCCACCGGTGCCGCGCACATGGCGCAGGTGATCGAGCTGTTGCGTGAGTGGCTGATCGGTTCGGTGATTTTCCTCAACGATGCGCCGATTGCTGTGCAATTGGTGTATCGCGTTGAAGCGCCGCAGTGGGTCAGCGTCGAATATATCAATGGCGGCGTAGACCCCGAAACCCGCGCGTTCAGCCCCGGCAGCGTGCTGAGCTTCCTCAATACGCAAAGTGCCTGGGAACAGGCGCGGGAAGTCGGCAAGCCGTTGCGCTTTTCGTTTGGCCGCGCCGACCGCGAATACAAGGACCGTTGGTGCAACCCCGTGCCGGTGTTCACCGTATGAGTGCCTCGACCAGCCGCAAGCAGGCGCTGCTCAAGCGCCATCGCCGCAATAAGCGCATCGGGCTGCTGGTCAGCCTGCTGGTACTGATTGCAGTGGGTGTACTGGTGGCCTGGTGGTTGCCGCTGCTGTTGGCAGTGCTGGCTTGGGTGGCCCATGAAGCCTGGTTTGCCGACCATCTGTTTTACTCGCCCAAGGACGACTACCAGTATCAATTTGCCGCCGATACCGAACAGCCCAAGGTGACTTTGGATGCGGGCCGGCTGGTGCTGGGCCAGGCGCTGGAGCTGGCGGGCGATGAGACCTTGATCCTCGCACTGCGGCTCAAGAGCAACCTGCTGGGACGTTTTATCGACCCGTATGTCGCCTTGCCGGGCGGCGACCGCCAAGTGTTCGAGCGCGGCGTCAACGGCCTGCGCTACCTCAACCTCACCGGCCAGGCGCAAGCGTTGCTGGCGGGGCAGTTGCTGTTGCGTGGCCGGTTTTGCCGGGTACAGGGTGAGCCTGTGCTGTCGGTGTTCCGCCAGCCGGATGTGCGTCAGCAGCGGGTGATGGTGATTGCGCCGCATGCCGACGATGCCGAGCTGGCTGCCTTTGGCCTGTACCGCCAGGCAGCACAGCCCTGGATCGTGACGCTGACCGCCGGAGAGATCGAAGCCGAGCATTATCAGCACATGGGCCTGGGCAAGCCTGAAGCGGCGCGCCTCAAGGGCCGGTTGCGTGCCTGGGACAGTATCGCCGTGCCGCGCTGGGCCGGCGTGCCGCAGGAGCACTGCGTTCAGCTCGGGTATTTTTGCCTGCAGTTGGCAGCGATGAAAGCCGAGCCTGCGCGCGCCATTGCGTCGCGGGAGGCCGAGTTGAGCGATATCCGCCTGTTCCGCCAATTCAACCCGTTCCCGCTGCCAGCGGATGCCGATGGCCAGCCGACCTGGAACAACCTGCTGGCGGACCTGCGTGCCGTGCTGTTGATGGCACGACCTGAGGTCATCGTATTGCCGCATCCGGTGATCGATCCGCACCCTGACCATATCTGCGCTCAGCAAGCCGTTTTGGAAGCCTTGCAGGGCCTGGAATGGCAGCCGACCACCTTGCTCGGCTACGCCAACCACCTGCATGACAACGACCGCTGGCCGATGGGGGATTCGGGCAATAGTGTCGCTTTGCCGCCATGCTTCGATTCTACTTACATTTTGCAACCATATTGTCTGCCGGTATCGGAGGAGCGGCAGTGTGAAAAGGCCATGTCGCTGGGCATGATGCATGACTTGCAGCCGCGGATGCCGTTCAAGCGGCGGGTGCGGCGGGTCATACAGCGTCTGCTGGCGGGCAGGGTCGTCTCGCCGTGGGGTGAGAACGAGTTTTTCCGCAAGGCCATTCGGCGCCATGAACTCTTTTGGTTCATCAAGCACAAGTAACGTTTAGCGACGTGGTGGCGCGCAGCGCGCCCCAGTACAAAATGACAGTGAGTCCCCCGTGAGCAATCCGTGCCCCCGCATCCTTTTTATTATTCCTTACTTTGGCCGCTGGCCATTCTGGATGCCGTTTTTTCTCGAAAGCTGCCGCCACAACGCCGATGTCGATTGGTTGCTGTTCAGCGACTGCCCGATGCCGGCGAATGTGCCGGATAATGTTCGTATCGAAAGCATCACCTTTGCCGATTACTGCGCGCTGGTTTCCCAGCGGCTATACATCAACTTTGCGCCCCAGGCGCCGTACAAACTGTGTGACATCAAGCCGGCGCTGGGGCATATCCACGCTGACCGCCTCACCGGCTACGATTTCTGGGCGTTTGGCGATCTTGACCTGATCTACGGCAACCTGCGCGAGTATTTCACCGCCGAGCGGTTGGCCAGCTATGACTTGTTTTCAACCCATGAGCGGCGGGTAGCCGGGCATTTGTGCCTGATGCGTAACACGCCCAGGAAGCGGCATGCGTTCATGCAGATCAAGGATTGGGAGGCGCGTTTCACCGATCAGGCGCATCATGCGCTGGATGAAGGCGCCTTCAGCCGGATTTTCCTGTGGCGCAAGAATTTCCCCAAGCCGCTGTTCGAGTTGGTCGGCAAGTTCAACCCCTGGCGTCGGCGCAGTGAGTTCACCGAGGCGTTCAGTACGCCCGGTGGTGTGATCAAATGGCACGACGGCAGTGAGCGCTTCCCGCACCAATGGTTCTGGAACAAGGGGCGGCTGACCAATGACAGGGATGGTGAGCGGGAATTTCCGTATTTTCATTTTGTCTGTTGGAAGCGTAATCAGTGGCCGTTGCTACCGGAGCCTGACGCCGAGTACGTCGAGACGCTGGCGGCTGAAACAACCTGGGTGGTTGATGCCACAGGTTTCCATCGAGGAGAGTTATGAGTCGGCGTTTCAAGGTCCTGCAACTGCAGCCTGACTACAATGTTAAATCCCATGACTTTGCCGACCTGGCCGAGCAGATCGTCAAGGCATTGCCTGCCGAGCGCTACGAGGTCACCGCCGCGTTCCTGCGTGGCAAGCCAGCGCCTGGGGAGCCGGTCAGCCGGGCTGCCAAGTCGGTCTACTTCGAGTTTTCCGACAAGTCGCTCAAAGGCTTGCGACTGCGCGCCATGTGGCAGCTGTATAAGTTCTGCCGCCGCGAACAGTTCGACGTGGTGGTGTGCAACCGCTTCAAGCCGGTCAACATGATGTTGCAGCTCAACCGTTGGTTGAAGATCCCGTTGTGCATTGGCATCTCCCACGGTTTTGGCGAGTATGACCGTCTCTACCGCCGCAAGCAGGCGCAGCGCTGGATCGATGCGCACTGGCGCTTTGTCGGCGTGTCGCCGGCGGTCAAGCAGTACCTGCTCGATTGCCAGTGCGGGTTTACCGACCAGAATACCTACGCGATTACCAACGCCATCGACATCGAGCAGGCCGAAGGCTTGCAGCATTCACGCACGCGTGCGCGTGAGTTGCTGGGCATCGACCCTTCGGTACGGTTGATCGGCGCCTTGGGCCGGCTGGTGCCGGTCAAAGGCCACACCTACTTGTTGCAGGCGTTTGCGGCGCTGAAAGATAAATACCCCATCGCGCAGCTGGCCATCATTGGCGCCGGGCGCGAAGAGGCCAACCTGGCTGCGCAAATCCAGAGCCTTGGCCTGGGCGGACGCGTGCACCTGTTGGGCTTCAAGGAAAACGCGCTGCAATACGTGCGAGCCTTTGACATTTGGGCAATGCCTTCGCTCGCAGAAGGCCTGGGTTTGGCATTGCTGGAAGGCATGAGCGGCCGCCTGCCGGTGATTGCCTCCAGCGTGCCGGCCATGCTGCCGTTGATCGAAGGCGCCGGTGGCCTGGCAGTGGAGCCGGCCAACGTGCCCCAACTGACCCAGGCGCTGGACACTTACCTGGCGCTGTCCGACGAGGCACTCGCACAAAAAGGCGAGCAGGCCTACCAGTACCTTCAGGCGCAACATGACATTGAGGTATTCCGCCAGGAATACCTGGAGCTGATTGATTCAGGCTTGGCTCAAGCACCCGGGAAGAATGTATGAACCAGAGTCAGCCCTTGGTCACGGTGATCATTGCGTCGTATAACCATGCTCCCTACATTGAGGAAAGCATCCTCAGTGTGTTGAACCAGACCTATCCCAATATCGAGCTGCTGGTAGTGGACGATGGCTCGACTGACGACAGTGTCGAGCGCATCCGCCGTCTGCAGGAGCATCACCGGTTCGACTTTCGTGTGCAGCAGAACCAGGGGCTGACCAACACCCTCAATGGCGCGATTGCCCGGTCCCAGGGGCCGCTGATTGTGCCGTTCGGTTCGGACGACATCATGATGCCCGAGCGCATTGCGACCCAGGTGGCCTATATGGATGGCAAGCCTGAGGTGGGTATCTGCGCGGGCAATATCGAGCTGATTGACTCCCAGGGCGAGTTGTTCCCGGAGAAGCGCCAGCGCCGTGACGTGCCGTTTCGACGCCTGGATTTCGACGACATGTTCCTGGAGCGCAAACCTTACCCGCCGGCGCCTACGCTGATGATCCGGCGTGAAGCGCTGGAAAAGGTCGGCGGGTTTGACCCGCAGATCCGCCTGGAAGATTTGCTGATCGAACTGAAGATCACCCACGCTGGGTACTTCATCGACGGCTTGAACGTGGTGATGGCGCGCTACCGCAAGCACGCGACCAATTCGTACAAGAATCATCGATTCATGATCGATAACATCCTGCGCTCATACGCGTTGTTCAGTGATCACCCGCTGTATGACGAGGTGCGTTACAAGTTCCTCAGCTCCATGTTCCTCAAGACCTCCAACCGCAACCGTGCGTTGGCGCGAGAGCTGCTGGCGCAGATCCCGTTTCGGGCCTGGAACAAGAAGACGTGGCGCGGCTTGGCCCGCCTGTATTTTTCCCCGCTGGAAAAAGACTGATACCAGGATCAGGGCAGCACACCTTCACCGTGTGTGCCGCGATCTAGATGTGGGAGCTGGCTTGCCTGCGATGGCGGCTTTTGGTGGTGTACATATTCGTTGCTGCGGCACCGGCATCCCTGCCGGTTTAGCCCCCAAATCCCTGTCAGATTCCGGCCATCGTGTTTGACGGGGCGATTTCAGATCAAGATCAAAAGCGCAGATCAAAAGACCGCTGACTTCGTCATCGAAAAGGA
>NZ_CBFHAZ010000091.1:0-26237 GCF_965653655.1 Pseudomonas onubensis
TAGTGAAACGATGCATCGCCGATGGTAGTGTGGGGTTTCCCCATGTGAGAGTAGGTCATCGTCAAGATTAAATTCCGAAACCCCTGATTGCTAACGCAATCAGGGGTTTTGTTTTGGGCGGTCGAAAAGTATGGGCACGCAACGTATCAAGCGTCTCCCTCTTGCAGCCTGCAACCGCCTTCAATGCTAAAGTCCATGCCTCGATTTTGCTTTTCCCAAGGAAGCCGTTATGCCGGATGCGACGTCCCTCAGCGCTGGATTCATGGTGGTTCACGGCAACCGCCTGGACGAACTGCGCAGCCTGGTAGTCAGCTGGATGCGCCGTTATCCGTTGGCTCCTCTGGAAAACGAAATTGCCCTGGTCCAGAGCAACGGCATTGCACAATGGCTCAAGTTGGCCTTGGCCGAAGATCCCGAAGAAGATGATATGGGCGGCTGCGGCATCGCTGCGGCTATCGACGTGCAACTGCCCGGTAGCTTCATGTGGCAGCTCTATCGCATGGTCCTGGGCAAAGACGAAATTCCGCCCAAATCCCTGCTCGATAAAGCCCCCCTGACCTGGCGTCTGATGCGCCTGCTCCCGGAGCTTATCAATCAACCGCACTTCGAGCCCCTGCAGCGCTTTCTCACCGACGACACTGACCTGCGCAAACGCTATCAACTGGCCGAACGTCTGGCCGACTTGTTCGACCAATACCAGGTCTACCGCGCCGACTGGCTGGAGGATTGGGCCGCCGGCCGCCATCAACTGCGCAATGGTCGAGGCGAAGCAAAGCCCCTGAACCCGGCGAACTGCTGGCAGGCAGAACTATGGCGCGCACTGCTACTGGACGTAGGCGAAGAGGGCATGGCCGAAAGCCGCGCCGGTGTTCACCAGCGTTTCATCGAGCGGATCAACACCCTCGAAAAAGCCCCTCAAGGCCTGCCGTCCCGAGTCATTGTTTTCGGCATCTCATCATTGCCCGCCCAAGCGCTGGAAGCCCTCGCCGGCCTGGCACGCTTCAGCCAAGTCCTGTTGTGCGTACACAACCCTTGCCGCCACCACTGGTCCGACATCGTTGCCGACAAAGACCTGCTGCGTAACGAGTACAAACGCCAGGCGCGCAAAGCTGGCATGCCAGTCACTATCGACCCGCAAACCCTGCACCAGCATGCGCACCCGCTGCTGGCCGCCTGGGGCAAACAGGGCCGTGACTACATCAGCCTGCTGGACAGCTACGACGACCCCAATAGCTACCGCGCCGCCTTCCGGGATGGTCGCATCGACCTGTTCAGCGACAGCCAGCCCACCACGTTGCTCAATCAGTTACAGGACGACATCCTAGAACTGCGCCCACTCAATGAAACCCGCGAACTCTGGTCGGGCGTCGATCTAACACACGACAGCTCCATCCGCTTTCACATCGCCCACAGCGCCCAACGTGAAGTGGAAATTCTCCACGACCAATTGCTCCAACGCTTCAGCGCCGACCCCACACTGCGCCCGCGTGACATCATCGTCATGGTCCCCGACGTCGACAGCTACGCGCCGCACATCCGCGCGGTCTTCGGCCAACTTGAGCGAGCCGACCCACGCTTCATCCCGTTCACACTCACCGACCAAGGCCAACGCGGCCGCGATCCACTGCTGATCGCCGTCGAACACCTGCTGAAACTGCCTGACAGCCGTTTCCCCGTCAGCGAAATCCTTGACCTGCTCGACGTCCCCGCGCTGCGCGAACGTTTTGCCATCAAGGAACGCGACTTGCCCACGCTGCATCGCTGGATCGAAGGCGCCGGCATCCGTTGGGGCCTCAACGCCGAACAGCGCGCCGGCCTCGGTTTGCCTATGGAGCTTGAGCAAAACAGCTGGCGATTCGGCCTGCGTCGCATGCTGCTGGGTTATGCCGTAGGCACTGGAATTGCCTGTGACGGCATCGAACCCTACGATGAAATCGGCGGCCTCGACGCCGCGCTGATCGGCCCACTGGTCGCCTTGCTCGATGCGCTAAACCACGCTCATCAAGCCTTGTCACAACCGGCAAGCCCCCAAGAATGGGGCGAGCGCCTGCAACGCCTGATGCAGCTGTTCTTCCTGCCCAGCAGTGAGCACGACGACTATCTACTCGGCCAGCTCGAACAGCTGCGAGAAGACTGGCTGGAAACCTGCGAGTCCGTCGGCCTGCAGGACGCGTTACCCCTTACCGTAGTCCGTGAAGCCTGGCTCGCCGGCCTCGACCAAGGCCGCCTGTCCCAGCGCTTCCTCGCGGGAGCTGTCAATTTCTGCACCCTGATGCCCATGCGCGCCATCCCGTTCAAGCTGGTCTGCCTGCTCGGCATGAACGACGGCGATTACCCGCGCGCCCAACCGCCGCTGGACTTCGACCTCATGGGCAGCGACTACCGCCCCGGCGACCGTTCACGCCGCGAAGACGACCGCTACCTGCTGCTCGAAGCGCTGCTGTCGGCCCGCGATCAGCTCTACATCAGCTGGGTAGGCCGCAGCATCCGCGACAACAGCGACCGCCCGGCCTCGGTATTGATCGGCCAACTGCGTGACCACCTCGCCAGCGGCTGGCACAACGCAGATACACAAGAACCCCTGCTGGAAGCCATGACCCAGGAGCACCCACTCCAACCCTTCAGTGCCCGCTACTTCCACGAAGGTGATGCGCTGTTCAGCTACGCCCGCGAATGGCAATTGCTGCATCAGGCACCCGTGGCCACCGCCACAGAAGAACACTTGGCCGAGCACCACCAGGAAGAACCCTTGAGCCTTGGCCAGTTGCAGGACTTTTTGCGCAACCCCGTCAAACACTTCTTCAGCCAGCGTCTGAAAGTGTTCTTCGAGGCCGCTGAAGTCCCGCTGGCCGATGAAGAACCTTTCGTTCTCGATGCATTGCAACGCTACAGCCTCAGCGATAGCCTGCTCAATGCCGCCTTGGCCCAGCCCGATCACATAGACCAGGCCCTGAATGCCCAAGCCCTGCGCCTGCAAGGCAGTGGCCTGCTGCCCATGGTCGGTTTCGGCGAATGCCTGCGCAATGAATTGGTCGAGCCATTGCCCGATCTACTGCAACGTTATCAACACTTACTGGCGCTCTGGCCCACGCCACAAACGGCCGCCGAACCGATCAGTTTTGAGCATCAAGGCATCGAGCTCGAAGGTTGGATCAGCGGCCTGCATCGGCGCAGCGATGGCGGATTGTTAAGCATCACCACCATCCCCAACAGCATCGGCTCGATCAAGACCCGCAAGTGGCATCGCCTGATCCGCCCGTGGGTCAATCATGTGGTGGCCTGCGCTTGCGGCTTGCCGCTCAGTACCGGGCTGGTCGCCAGTGACGACACCCTGCTGCTGGCTCCGATGGAAAAAACCGTCGCCCAGGAAATTCTCGGCAACCTGTTACTGGCCTGGCACACCGGCATGCGCAAACCACTGCCCGTCGCCGTGAAAACCGCCTTCGCCTGGCTCGGCCAAACCGATCCGGACAAGGCCCAGGCAGCCGCGAGCAAAGCCTATGAAGGCGACGGCCTGACCACCGACGGCGAACGCCGCGAAACTCCCGCGCTCACCCGCCAATTCCCGGATTACGCCACGCTCATCGCCAGCGAAGAATTCGAAGGTTGGGCCGAAACCCTGTATCGCCCCTTGATCAACGCCCCATGGCGATCACTCAGCAGCGAGGAGGCCAGCGCATGATCAGTAAACCTTTGGCCCTGGCCTTCCCACTCAAAGGCAGCCAGCTGATTGAAGCCAGCGCCGGAACCGGCAAAACCTTTACTATTTCGGCCCTGTATCTGCGCCTGGTGCTTGGCCACGGTGGCGACGAATCCGGCTTTGGCCGCGAACTGCTGCCACCGCAAATCCTGGTGGTGACCTTCACCGACGCCGCCACCAAAGAGCTGCGCGAGCGCATCCGCATCCGCCTCGCCGAAGCGGCGCGGTTCTTTCGCGACGAAATCGAGCAACCGGACGCACTGATCGCCGACCTGCGTGACCAATACCTGCCCGAGCAATGGCCCGCCTGCGCCAACCGCCTGGACATCGCCGCCCAATGGATGGACGAAGCTGCGGTTTCGACCATCCACAGTTGGTGCCAGCGCATGCTGCGCGAACACGCGTTCGACAGCGGCAGCCTGTTCACCCAGACCCTGGAAACCGACCACAGCGACCTGCTCGGCGAAGTGCTGCGCGATTACTGGCGGCTGTTCTGCTACCCGATGCACGACGACGCGCTCAACTGGGTGCGCAAAAACTGGAGTGGCCCCGCCGCGCTGATGCCACGCGTGCGCGCGCTGTTCGGCAGCGAACGGCCCACCGACGAGACTCGCGAACCGGCCGAATTGATCAACGCTTGCTTGCAAGAGCGCCGCCAAGCGCTGGTCGCGCTCAAGGCGCCCTGGCAACAATGGGCCATCGAGCTGCGCGATATCTGCCTGCAAGCCGTCGCCGCCAAAGCCGTCGACGGCCGCAAGATGCAGGCGCGTTACTTTGAACCCTGGTTCGAAAAGATCAGCGCCTGGGCCGCTGACGAAACCCTTGAACAACTCGACATCGGCACCGGCTTCACCCGCCTCACGCCCGATGGCATGGCTGAAGCCTGGAAGGGCGAGCCGCCGCGTCACCCCGGCATCGATGCCATGGCCAGCCTCAAAGCCAGCCTCGACGCGCTGCCAACGCCCGATGCGGCCGTGTTGCAGCACGCCGCCGGTTGGGTCGGTAAACGCTTCGAAGAAGAAAAACGTCGCCGCGCCGAAATGGGCTTCGACGACATGCTCATTCGTCTCAATGCAGCCCTGCAAACCGACGGCGGCGAGCGCCTGGCCAGTGTGATCCGCGAGCAGTTCCCGGTTGCCCTGATCGACGAATTCCAAGACACCGACCCCGTGCAATACAGCATCTTCGACAGCATCTACCGCATCGAAGAAAACCACCACGACAGTGGCCTGTTCCTGATCGGCGACCCCAAGCAGGCGATCTACGCCTTCCGTGGCGCCGACATCTACACCTACTTGCGCGCCCGCCAGTCCACCACCGGCCGCCATCACACCCTGGGCACGAACTTCCGTTCCAGCCATGCGATGGTCGAAGCGGTCAATCATGTGTTCCAGCGTGCCGAAACCGGCCGTGGTGCGTTCCTGTTCCGTGAGCCAAATGGCGACAACCCGGTGCCGTTCCACTCGGTGTTGTCCCAAGGCCGCAAAGAGCAGTTGCAAGTCGATGGGCAAACCTTGCCGGCGATGAACCTGTGGCACCTGCCCACCGATCAGCCGATTTCCAACGCGGTCTATCGCCAACAACTGGCGGCCGCCTGTGCCACACAAATTGTTGAATTGCTCAATGGGGGACAGCAGGGCCGCGCAGGTTTCCTACAACCGGATGGCAGCTTAAAAGGCGTACTCCCGTCCGACATCGCCATCCTGGTGCGCGACGGCAAGGAAGCCCAAGCCGTGCGCGCCGAACTGGCCGCCCGTGGTGTACGTAGCGTTTATCTGTCTGACAAGGACTCGGTGTTCGCCGCCCAGGAAGCCCACGACCTGCTGGCCTGGCTCAAGGCCTGCGCCGAGCCGGACGTCGAGCGCCCACTGCGCGCCGCCCTGGCCTGCGTCACCTTGAACCTGTCACTGGCGGAACTGGAGCGTCTGAACCAGGACGAACTGGCGTGGGAAACCCGCGTGATGCAGTTCCGTGGTTATCGCGCGATCTGGCGTACTCAAGGCGTGCTGCCGATGCTGCGGCGCCTGCTGCATGATTTCAAACTGCCGCAAACCCTGATCGCCCGCAGTGACGGCGAACGCGTATTGACCAACCTGTTGCACCTGAGCGAATTGCTGCAACAGGCCGCGTCAGAGCTGGACGGCGAGCAGGCATTGATACGCCACCTGGCCGAACACCTGGCGTTATCGGGGCAGGCCGGTGAAGAACAGATTCTGCGCCTGGAAAGCGACGAGCAACTGGTCAAGGTAGTGACCATCCACAAATCCAAAGGCCTGGAATACGACCTGGTTTTCCTGCCCTTTATCTGCTCGGCCAAGCCGGTGGATGGCAGCCGCTTGCCGCTGCATTACCACGACGAACAGGGCAAATCCCAAGTCAGCCTGCGGCCCACCGCCGAGCTTATTGCCCAAGCCGACGACGAGCGCCTGGCCGAAGACCTGCGTTTGTTCTACGTCGCCCTTACGCGTGCCAAACACGCGTGCTGGCTGGGCATTGCCGACCTCAAACGTGGCAATAACAGCAGCTCGGTCTTGCACCTGTCTGCGCTGGGTTATCTGCTCGGTGGCGGTGCATCATTGGGCGAATCCGCCGGTTTGGCGCGCTGGCTGCTGGACTTGCAGGAGGGCTGCGCTGCCATCCACTACACCCACGTGCCCGACGCGCAAGACAGCCTGTTCCACCCGCCGCGCAACGAGGCTACCTTGCTTGCACCGCTACTGCCCACACGCAAGGCCGCTGAAAACTGGTGGATCGCTTCTTACAGTGCGCTAAGAATTGGCGACAGCATGAGCGCCGCAACCCTCGAAGCACCAGAAAGCCCACAAGCCCAGAAGCTGTTTGACGACGAACGCCTCGACCCCGACGCACCGCGTGAAGTGGCGGCGTCTGGCGGCGACATTCACCGTTTCCCACGTGGCCCTAACCCCGGCACCTTCCTTCATGGTCTGTTGGAATGGGCGGGTGAGGAAGGCTTCAACGTCACGCCTGAGGCGATCGAAAAAGCCGTGGGTGCGCGCTGTAATCGGCGCAATTGGGAAGGCTGGATCGTCACCCTCAGCGGCTGGCTCGGCCATTTGCTGCAAACGCCGCTGCCGGTAGATAACGATCCAGTCGCCCTCAGCAGCCTGCAGCACTACCAGATCGAAATGGAGTTCTGGTTCGCCAGCCACAAAGTCGACGTGCTGGCCCTCGACAAACTGGTGTGCCAGCACACCCACAACGGCGTGTCCCGCGTGGCCGCCGAACCGGTGCTGCTCAACGGCATGTTCAAGGGGTTTATCGACCTGACGTTCGAACACGACGGGCGCTACTACGTGGCCGACTACAAATCCAACTGGCTCGGCCCTGACGATTCGGCCTACACCCAGGACGCCATGGAACAGTCGATCCTTGAGCATCGGTACGACCTGCAATACGTACTTTACCTGCTGGCCCTGCACCGCCAGTTGAAGGCACGCCTGCCGGATTACGACTACGACCGCCATGTCGGCGGCGCGCTGTACCTGTTCCTGCGTGGCACCCAGGCCACCAGCCAAGGCGCGTATTTCACCCGGCCGCCACGGGAACTGATCGAAGGCTTGGACCTGCTGTTCCAGGGCAAACCCATACCGCCCAAGGTTGAGCCCGCCTGGGAACAAGGAGTGCTGCTATGAGCCTTTCACCGTTACCGCTAGAGGACTTGCTGCCCCTCAGTCGCGCCGCCGACCTGCTGCAACTGTTGGAGCGTTGGGTAGACCGTGGCTGGCTGCGTGCATTGGACAAAGCCTTCGTCGGCTTCCTCCACGAACTCGACCCGCAGGCCGACCCGCTGGTATTGCTGGCCGCCGCACTGACCAGCCACCAACTGGGCCATGGCCACGTCTGCCTGGACCTGTTCGAAACCCTTAAAGCGCCAGACTTTGCCCTGTCATTGCCCCCCGAAGGCGACCTGCAAACCGGCGCCATGCTGTTGCCCTCGCAATTGCTCGACGGCCTTGATGGCGCCCGCTGGTGCCATGCGCTGGCCGCCAGCCACTTGGTCGCGCTGACTGTCGATGGCAGTGAGTCGGCCCAAAGCCGCCCGCTGGTGCTGTCCGGCAAACGCCTGTATTTGCGCCGCTATTGGACCTACGAACGACGCATCGACACGGCGTTGCGCCTGCGCCTGGCCACCCAGGAAACCGTCGCCACTGATTTGCCGCAGCGCCTGAACACCTTGTTCGATCAAGCGCCGCCGGACGGCGTCATCGACTGGCAAAAACTCGCCTGCGCCCTGGCCACACGGGGTGCCTTCAGCATCGTCACCGGCGGCCCCGGCACCGGCAAAACCACCACTGTAGTGCGCCTGCTCGCGCTGCTGCAGGCCCCGGCAGTCGAGGCCAACAGCCCATTGCGCATCCGCCTCGCCGCGCCCACCGGCAAAGCCGCCGCACGCCTCACCGAATCCATCAGCCAGCAAGTGTTGTCGCTGAATGTGCCGGACAGCGTGCGGGAAAAAATCCCTACCCAAGTCACCACGGTTCACCGCCTGCTCGGCAGCCGCCCCGGCACGCGACATTTTCGGCATCACATTGGCAACCCGTTGCCATTGGACGTGCTGGTGGTGGACGAAGCCTCGATGATCGACCTGGAAATGATGGCCAACCTGCTGGACGCCTTGCCGCCCCACGCACGCCTGGTATTGCTCGGCGACAAAGACCAACTCGCCTCGGTCGAAGCCGGTGCGGTGCTCGGCGACTTGTGCCGTGATGCCGAAGCCGGCTGGTACAGCCCCGACACGCGCCAATGGCTGCAAGCGGTCAGCGGCGAAGACCTCAGTGCCAGCGGCCTGCAGGAAGATCTCGATGGCAGTCATCCGCTCGCCCAGCAAGTGGTCATGCTGCGCTACTCGCGACGCTTCGGCGAAGGCAGTGGCATCGGCCAGTTGGCGCGCTGGGTCAACCAGCAAAATGCCGAAGAGGCGCGCAAACTGCTTGCCGCGCGCAGCCACAGCGACCTGTTCTGCCTCAGCCTTAAGGGCGAACACGATCACGCCCTTGAGCGCCTGGTACTGGACGGGCAGGGCGACGATGCCCAGGGTTATCGCTATTACCTGAATTTGCTGCAAAGCGCGCGTCCTGCACTCGACACCCCACGTGAAGACGCCGCCTGGACCCATTGGGCGCAACAGTTGCTGCAAGCCTTCGACGCTTTTCAACTGCTCTGCGCCGTGCGCAAAGGCCCGTGGGGCGTGGAAGGTTTAAACCAGCGCATCACCGCCGCCTTACGCAAAGTGCGGCTGATCGAAGGCGATGACCAATGGTATGAAGGCCGCCCGGTGTTGATGACCCGCAACGACTACGGCCTGGGCTTGATGAACGGCGACATTGGCATCGCCCTCAAACTGCCCGAAAGCGACGGCGGCCCACAGGTGCTGCGTGTGGCTTTCCCACGCAACGATGGTCAGGGTGGCGTACGTTTTGTACTGCCCAGCCGTCTGAACGATGTGGAAACCGTGTACGCCATGACCGTGCACAAATCCCAGGGCTCGGAATTCACTCACACTGCGCTGATCCTGCCGGATGCGCTGAACCCGGTGCTGACCAAAGAGCTGATCTACACCGGCATCACCCGCGCCAAACGCTGGTTCAGTTTGATCGAACCGCGAGGCGGGGTGTTTGAGGAAGCGGTGCGGCGCAAGGTCAAACGCCTGAGCGGGTTGATGCTGGAGTTGGAGGCTGCGCCTGATGAAACTGACTGATGGGTCATGAAATATTTCTGGTTTAGTTGCCTGATTTTTCTGAAAAAATAGCGGGCTTTGATAAACCCCCAATTCGTGGGGTTTTGCGCCGCTGTGCTATCGTTGCGGCATCACCCTGTAAAACATTTGAGAGAATCGCTGCATGAACGTGGCTGTCTCGCCCACAGAGCGCAGTTTGAGCTGGAGACGCATGTTACTGGTGGCGGTGCTATGCCTGCTCGCGCAGCGTGCATTTGCGCAGACGCCCAGCCTGGCGGACCACCGCGCCCAGGCGGTCACCCAAGTGGTACTCGGCATTCTCAGTTATGCCCGTTGGCCGGTGGAGCCTGCACAACTGCGCTTGTGTATCGTCGGCCCCACCCAATACACCGACGACCTGATCAAAGGCACCACCCAGGCCACTGGCCGCCCAGTGGTGGTGAAGCGCCTGCTCGCCGACAACCCCGATATCGTCAGCGCCTGCGACGCCATTTACATCGGCAAACTCAGCGCCGATGAACGCAGCCGCCTGTTCACCTCATTGATCGGTCACCCGGTGCTCAGCATCAGCGAAGGCGGCGACCAATGCACCGTGGGCAGCCTGTTCTGCCTGCGCGTGGGCGATGAGCAAGTGTCGTTCGAGGTCAACCTGGACTCCGTCGCCCGCAGCGGTGTGCGCATCCACCCCAGCGTGTTGCAACTGTCCCGCCGTCGAGCGCCAGCGCCATGAGAACCGCTAAAGCGCGGCCGACCTTGCGTTCGGTCATTGGCCGTGGGCATTTGATCCTGGCACTGGTGGCCGTGACCCTGGCCAGTGTGTCGCTGACCCTGCTCGGCGTGCTGGCGCTGCGTGTGTATGCCGAGCACAACCTGCACCTGATTGCGCGCTCTATCAACTACACCGTGGAGGCTGCGGTGGTGTTCGACGACAGTGCCGCCGCCACCGAAGCGCTGAGCCTGATCGCCTCCACCGAAGAAGTGGCCCAAGCCGAAGTCTTCGATGCCAACGGCAAGCTGCTGGCGCAATGGATACGGCCCGATACCGGCATGCTCTCCAGGGTTGAACTGGCGGTGGCGCACACCCTGCTTGAACAGCCGATCAGCCAGCCGATCCTGCACCAGGGCAAACCGGTCGGCAGTATTCACTTGGTCGGCCATGGCGGCAGCCTGCTGCGCTTCTTGCTCAGCGGCCTGGCCGGCATCCTCATCTGCACCGCCCTCAGCGCCTGGGTCGCGTTGTACCTGGCGCGGCGGCTGTTGCAAGGCATCACCCAACCGCTGCAAAGCCTCGCCGCCGTGGCCCACGCCGCCCGCAGCGAGCGCGATTTCGACCGTCGCGTGCCACCGGCGCAGATCGCCGAACTCGACAGCCTCGGCAGCGACTTCAACGCCCTGCTCGGCGAGATGGAAGCCTGGCAAAGCCACCTGCAAAGTGAAAATGAAACCCTGGCGCACCAGGCCAGCCACGACAGCCTCACCGGCTTGCCCAATCGCGCGTTCTTCGAGGGCCGCCTGATTCGCGCGTTGCGCAGCGCCGCCAAGATCAATGAGAAAGTGGCGGTGTTGTTCCTCGACAGCGACCGCTTCAAAGACATCAACGACAACTTTGGCCACGCCGCCGGCGATGCCGTGCTGGTCGCCGTCGCCGAGCGCGTGCGCGCGCAACTGCGTGAGGATGACCTGGTGGCACGCCTGGGCGGCGATGAATTCGCGATCCTGCTGGCGCCGCTGCACAAGGCCGAGGATGCCCAGCGCATTGCCGACAAGATCATTGCCAGCATGGACAAACCAATCCCGTTGCCCGGTAACGAACAGGTGTTGACCTCCCTCAGTATCGGCATCGCCATCTACCCCGATCATGGCGCCACTCCCGGCACCTTGCTCAATGCCGCCGACGCAGCCATGTACCAAGCCAAGCGGCTGTCCCAGGGCAGCCAGCAAACGGCGGAGGCGGAGCCTACCGCTGCCAATGTTCAACACAGGAGTTGATCCCTTGTTCTCTAAAACGCGTGTTCTGTTTATCACTTTGCTGGTGGCCTTCCTGGCCCTCGGCGGCTGCCAGACGCCGCCACCCAAAGGCCTGAGCCCGGCGCAAATCGCCGTGCTTAAACAGCAAGGCTTTGAACTGACTGACGAAGGTTGGGCGTTCGGCCTGTCCGGCAAAGTGCTGTTCGGCAGCGACGTCGAAAGCCTCAACAAAGCCAGCACCGACATCGTCGAACGCATCGGCAAAGCCCTGACGGGCGCCGGCATCGAACGCGTACGCGTCGACGGCCACACCGACGCCTCCGGTAAAGAAACCTACAACCAGCAACTGTCCCTGCGCCGCGCCAAAAGCGTGGCCAAGGTGCTGACCGGCGTGGGCATGAAAGAAGAAAACGTCCAACTACGCGGCCTGGGCAGCAGCGAACCGGTGGCGTCAAACACCACCGTGGCAGGCCGCACCGAGAACCGGCGCGTGTCGATCGTAGTGATCGCTGACTAAGCACCCACCTCAAAAGCGGACGCAGAGCGTCCGGGGCGGCATTCCCACGCAGAGCGTGGGAACGATCGATTGAGGTCATTCAGCCAACGGGTCATTGACTGGTCCACCGCTTCACCGATCATTCCCACGCTCCGCGTGGGAATGCATCCTGTGACGCTCGGCGTCACGACTTCAAGAGCGGACGCAGAGCGTCCATGGCGGCATTCCCACGCAGAGCGTGGGAACGATCGATTGAGGTCATTCAGCCAATGGGTCATTGACTGGCCCACCGCTTCACCGATCGTTCCCACGCTCCGCGTGGGAATGCATCCTGTGACGCTCGGCGTCACGACTTCAAGAGCAGACGCAGAGCGTGGGAACGATCGATTGAGGTCATTCAGCCAATGGATCATTGACTGGTCCACCGCTTCACCGATCGTTCCCACGCTCCGCGTGGGAATGCATCCTGTGACGCTCCGCGTCACGACTTCAAGAGCAGACGCAGAGCGTCCAAGGCGGCATTCCCACGCAGAGCGTGGGAACGATCTGCGCTCTAGCCTTTAGCTCGTAGGCGTCATCGCTTGCGTCAGGTCATCCACCACGGCTTTGCCCATCTCACACAGGTAGTGCGCGGCCCAGGCGTATTGTTCGCCGCGTACATCCATGGCGGCTTCCATGGCGAGTTTCTTGGAATAAAACAGCAGGGTGGAGGCGTGTTCAAGGGCTTGCTCGATGGGCATGCCAGCATTGACGCGGAACAGCGGTTTTTGGTTTTCGCCGTAATCGCCGAAGGTGACGACGCCGAGGGTGGTGATGGATGAAAGGGGTGGATCGGGGACGATTTTGCTCATGATGATTGCTCTCTGCTGAAGTAGAGCTGCCACATCACATCGCTAAACATGAAGAGGGTGGCAGCTGTGTGCAGGTTAGCGATCCGGGCCAGAGCGCATCCCGGGTAGACTCGAAAGTCTCCCGCACACAGCCGCCATAAAACGCTAAAAGCTGACGAGAGCCAGCTGATACTGTTGGGGGCAGTGTCACGCCTGAAACTCGGATCGCTAAACCCGATCGCTGATGAGCAGCGAAGTCAGGAGGCTAGTGACCCAAACGGTAAGGCGCAATAGGGTAGAGAGTCTCTAGGAAACGTCCTGCAAATTAAAGCGAATCGTCGCTGATGGCCCTTTAATCCGCGAACCTCATCTGCCGCGTTTCCCCCATCAACAACCCCGCGTTCTGCTCCGTCACTTCCCTGATGTAATCCCACAACAACGTAATCCGCTTCAACTTCCGCAAATCCTCCCGGCAATACATCCAGAACTGCCGCGTTATCGCAATCTGCTCGCCCAGCACCGGCAACAACCGTGGATCCTGCGCCGCCAGAAAGCACGGCAAAATCGCCATCGACCTGCCCTGCTGCGCCGCCACGTACTGCGCGATCACGCTGGTACTGCGCAAACTCGCGCTGGCGCCGGGCACCACATTGGCCAGGTACAACAGCTCCGAGCTGAACGCCAGATCATCCACATAGCTGATAAACGGATGCTCGGCCAAATCCGCCGGTTTGCGGATCGGCGGATGTTGGTCGAGGTAGTTCTGGGTCGCGTACAGCTGCAGCTTGTAGTCGCACAGTTTGCAGCACACATACGGCCCGTGTTCCGGGCGCTCCAGGGCGATCACAATGTCGGCTTCGCGCTTGGACAGGCTGATGAAGTGGGGCAGGGGCAGGATATCCACAGAAATGGCCGGATACGTATCGACGAAATGGCTCAACTGCGGCGTGACAAAAAAGCTGCCGAAACCTTCGGTGCAGCCCATGCGCACATGCCCGGACAGCGCCACGCCAGAGCCGGACACCTGCTCGCAGGCCATGTGCAGCGTGCTTTCGATGGACTCCGCATACCCCAGCAAACGCTGGCCTTCGGTGGTGAGCACGAAGCCGTTGGTCCGGGATTTTTCGAATAACAATGTGCCGAGCGACACTTCCAACGAGCTGATACGCCGCGACACGGTGGTGTAGTCCACCGCCAGGCGCTTGGCGGCGACGCTGGCCTTGCGGGTGCGGGCCACTTCGAGGAAAAACTTCAGGTCATCCCAGTTCAGGGAGCCCAATGACGTGATGTTTTTTTGCATATTGGACCGGCTTTTATGTGCGTTCTTATTAGAGATTTGCACATCTATACTCCAAAAACAGTCCGAACGCCTCATTTCCCAAGGCGGTTTACGCGCCTTGTCTCTGCACAAATATAAGATTTGGAGACCACATGAACGCTTCTGCCGATATTTCCGTGCAACAGGTCAAGTTGCTGATCAAGGGTGAATGGGTCGAGTCCAAGACCACCCACTGGCAAGACATCGTCAACCCGGCCACCCAACAAGTGCTGGCCAAAGTTCCTTTCGCCACCGCCGATGAAGTCAACGCCGCCATCGACGCCGCGCATCAAGCTTTTCAAACCTGGAAGCTCACGCCGATCGGCGCACGCATGCGCATCATGCTCAAGCTGCAAGCCTTGATCCGCGAGCATTCCAAGCGCATTGCCGTAGTCCTCAGCGCCGAGCAGGGTAAGACCATTGCCGACGCCGAAGGCGATATTTTCCGTGGCCTGGAAGTGGTTGAACACGCGTGCTCCATCGGCACCTTGCAGATGGGCGAATTCGCTGAAAACGTCGCTGGTGGCGTCGACACCTACACCCTGCGCCAGCCCATCGGCGTGTGTGCAGGCATTACTCCGTTCAACTTCCCGGCGATGATTCCGCTGTGGATGTTCCCGATGGCGATTGCCTGCGGTAACACCTTCGTGCTCAAACCGTCCGAGCAAGACCCGCTGTCGACTATGTTGCTGGTAGAACTGGCGCTGGAAGCCGGTGTGCCGGCCGGCGTGCTCAACGTGGTGCACGGCGGCAAGGATGTGGTGGATGCGCTGTGCACCCATAAAGATATCAAGGCGGTTTCTTTCGTCGGTTCGACCGCCGTCGGCACCCATGTGTACGACCTCGCCGGCAAACACGGCAAGCGTGTGCAGTCGATGATGGGCGCCAAGAACCACGCCGTGGTGCTGCCGGATGCTAACCGCGAACACACGCTGAATGCCCTGGTCGGTGCCGGTTTCGGCGCGGCAGGCCAGCGTTGCATGGCCACCTCGGTGGTGGTGCTGGTGGGCGCGGCCAAGCAGTGGCTGCCGGATTTGAAAGCGCTGGCGCAAAAACTCAAGGTCAATGCCGGCAGCGAAGCCGGTACGGATGTCGGCCCGGTGATCTCCAAACGCGCCAAGGCGCGCATCCTGGAACTGATCGAAAGCGGCGTGAAAGAAGGCGCCAAGCTGGAGCTCGATGGCCGCGATATCAAGGTACCGGGCTTCGAACAAGGCAACTTCGTCGGCCCGACCCTGTTCTCGGGCGTGACCACTGATATGCAGATCTACACCCAGGAAATCTTCGGCCCGGTGCTGGTGGTGCTGGAAGTCGCCACGCTGGATGAGGCCATCGCGCTGGTCAACGCCAACCCGTTCGGCAACGGCACTGGCCTGTTTACCCAAAGTGGTGCGGCCGCGCGTAAGTTCCAGAGCGAAATCGATGTAGGCCAGGTCGGCATTAACATCCCGATCCCGGTGCCAGTGCCGTTCTTCAGCTTCACCGGTTCGCGTGGTTCCAAACTCGGCGACCTCGGCCCGTATGGCAAACAAGTGGTGCAGTTCTACACCCAGACCAAAACCGTCACCAGCCGCTGGTTCGACGACGACACGGTCAACGATGGCGTCAACACCACCATCAACCTGCGCTGATTTGGGGAGACGATCATGAAGATTGCATTTATCGGCCTGGGCAACATGGGCGCGCCCATGGCCCGCAACCTGCTTTTGGCTGGCAATAAGCTGAATGTGTTCGACGTAAACCCAGGCGTGTTCAAGGAGTTCGCAGAACTGGGCGCCACCGTCGCTGGCTCACCGCGTGAAGCGGCACAAGGCGCGGAGCTGGTGATTACCATGCTGCCCGCCGCCGCCCATGTGCGCAGCGTTTGGCTGAACGAAGACGGTGTGCTCGCCGGGATGGGTGAAGGCGTGCCGGCCGTGGATTGCAGCACCATCGACCCGCAAACCATCCGCGAGGTTGCCGCTACGGCGGCCAAGCAAGGCGTGGTGATAGCTGATGCTCCAGTCTCTGGCGGCACCGGCGGTGCCAGCGCAGGGACGCTGACCTTCATGGTCGGCGCCACCCCCGAGCTTTTCGCTACCTTGCAACCGGTGCTGGCGCAGATGGGCCGCAATATCGTGCATTGCGGCGACGTCGGCACCGGCCAGATCGCCAAGATCTGCAACAACCTGTTGCTCGGCATCAGTATGGTCGGCGTCAGCGAGGCCATGGCCCTGGGCGATGCGCTGGGCATCGACACGCAGGTGCTGGCTGGGATTATCAACAGCTCCACCGGGCGCTGCTGGAGTTCCGACACCTACAACCCATGGCCGGGGGTGATTGAAACCGCGCCGTCGTCCCGTGGCTATACCGGCGGTTTCGGCGCCGACCTGATGCTCAAGGACCTGGGCCTGGCCACCGAAGCTGCGCGCCAGGCCAAGCAACCGGTGATCCTCGGCGCCGTGGCCCAGCAGTTGTATCAATCGATGAGCCAGCGTGGGGAAGGTGGCAAGGACTTCTCGGCGATCATCAACAGCTATCGCAAACCCAAGTAGGGGCGTTTCCGAGAGCCCACGTCGGGCGGGCTCTCGGGTTTTTGCCGGGGTTACCACAGTGGCTTTTCGTAGCTGACGATCAAGCGCGTTTCGTCTATATCGCTTTCAAAGTTGGAGCGCATTATGGCGTTGCGTAAGCGGACTTTGACGTTTTTCAGGGTCGGATTCTGGAAGGCATAGCTCACATCGATATCCCGTTCCCACTCACGCCCGTCCGAACGGCCCGGCCCTCGGTCGACGTTGCTGCCCGATGCATAGCGCGTGAACATGGAAAGGCCGGGAACGCCCAGCGCGGTGAAGTCGTAGTCGTAGCGCACTTGCCAGGATTTTTCATCCTTATTGGCGAAGTCGCTGTACTGCAGAAAATTCACCAGTGTGGGATAGCTTCCTCTTACGGCGGCGTGGCCTGTGTTGCCTGACATGGTTTGGTAGGCCCCACCCAATTTATGCGCCCCCCATGCGTAGGTCAGCATCGCACCCACTGCGGTGTTGTCGATGTTGGTTTGGCCGTTATCGAGAGAGCGCGTGTAACGCAATTCACTTTTCAGGCTTTGGTTCTCGGCGACCGGATAGGTATGTTGAAGGCTGCCCGCGTGCTGGGTGTAGAGGTTGTCCAGCGTGCTGTAGTAGTAGCTGGCGGTGAGTTGTTTGTTGACGGCGTAACTACCGCCTGCAAAGTCGAATGCATTCGATTGATTCTTCCCACGAACCACGATATTCCTTCGTGCGCCGGTGGCGACCGCCAACGCTTCATAGTTGGTTGAGTCGACTTGGTTGACGTGGGTAATTCTGCCCACGTCCAGCGTCAGGTCTTTAAGTTCCTGGGAGCGCAGGTGCGCGCCCTTGAAAAGCTGCGGCTGCAAGCGGCCGACGTTTTTTTCCAGTATCGGTAGCGCTGGTGGGGCCAGCGCACCGATTTTCAGCGTCGTTTGGGAAGCCCTGAATTTTGCCGTAAAAGCGGCTTCGCCATAGCTGTCTTCGGCTTTGCCGGATTGACGCACCGGCAACAAGCCGGAGCGGGTTCGGTCTGCACTTGAATCAAGCTTGAAGCCCGCCATGGCGAGGACATCGATGCCAACACCCACGGTGCCTTCGGTGTACCCGGACTCAATTTGCAACGCGAAACCTTGTGCCCATTCTTCGCGCTTGGACTGCGTGGCCTTGGGCTCACGGTAGTCACGGTTGAAGTAAAAGTTCTTCAGCTCAAGCTTGCCGGTGCTGTCACTGATGAAGTCAGCGAGGGCAGAGGGTGCGAGAAAAACACAGATGTTTAACACACATACTTTGGTCAGGACGTTCAATTGGGCAGCCTGCGTGAGTGGGAGGACTCATCGCAGGGTGCTTTAAAGGGGCCGGACTCACGCTAGGGAAAACCTGAAGCAGGCCAAGGATTTATCTGATGTTGCTTATGCAAACACGAAATATTTGCGCACGGTTTCGACCACTTCCCACGTGCCCTTCATGCCTGGCTCTACCACAAAGATATCCCCAGCCCGCAGGTGAATCGGCTCCATGCCTTCGGGTGTGATCACGCAGTAGCCTTCCTGGAAATGGCAGTATTCCCACTTCACGTATTCCACGTACCACTTGCCCGGTGTGCAGATCCAGGTGCCCATGATCTTGCTGCCGTCTTCGCTGGTGTAGGCGTTGAGGTTGACGGTGTGCGGGTCGCCCTCGAGCTTTTCCCACTTGCAGGCATCCAGGACAGGTAGCGGGTGGGTGTCGCGCAGTACGGTGATGGGCTTGGACATGATGGCTCCGAGGCAGGAAATGGAAGGGTTCACCCTAAGGCCTTGGGCGTTGGGCCAGTGGTCTGAACTCGACATCGGGATGCCCAGAAGCGCAGCCGAATGCGATCTCTCAGACACTGTGCAGTCCCTGTGGGAGCGGCGGTGCGACGATTCGACTTGCTCGCGAAGGCGGTGGGTCAGCCAGCACATCCGGTGACTGAACCAGCGCCTTCGCGAGCAAGCCCGCTCCCACATTGGATCTCTAGTGATTGGAATACATTTTTAAGACGACATTTATGAGCGTCAATAAGCGATTTCCTCGCAATAACTGCGAAAAATTTCCCACGCTGCGCAGGAATTCGCAAGAAAATGCACGGCCGGCCCTCGTATCATTCACCCAAGAACGAGTGAGAGCCTTGCAATGAACCCAATAAAAACGTGGTGGGATATCAGCCCGCCCTTGAGCACGGCGACCCCGACCTGGCCGGGCGATACGCCGTTCCAGGAAGAGCGCGTATGGCAGTTTGGCCCGGAGTGCCCGGTGAATGTGGGGCGCGTGACGTTTTCGCCGCACACCGGCGCCCACGTGGATGCGCCGCTGCATTACAGCGCCGACGGCGCGCCGATCGGCGAGGTGTCGCTGGATGTGTACATGGGCCCGTGCCGGGTGTTGCATTGCCTGGGCAGCGGCGCGCTGGTGCAGCCGCATCAGTTGCAAGGGCGTGTGGATAACTTGCCCGAGCGCGTGCTGCTACGCACTTATGCACAGGCGCCGATGACCGAATGGGATTCGAATTTCACCGCCATCGCCCCGCAAACCATTGAGCTGCTGGCCAGCCTGGGCGTGCGCCTGATCGGTATCGACACGCCGTCGCTGGACCCGCAACAGTCCAAGACCATGGATTCGCACAACGCCGTGGCCCGCCATGGCATGGCGATTCTCGAAGGCATCGTGCTCGATGACGTGCCGGAGGGCGACTATGAGTTGATCGCACTGCCGCTGCGCTTTGCCAACCTGGACGCCAGCCCCGTCCGTGCCATTCTGCGCCCGCTCAAGGAGCCCACGCGATGAGCCAGTGTCCCTTCTCTGCCGATTACCAACCCCCGGAAGAATGGCATAACGCCGAACTGAATTTTTCCGAGTCCATGAGCTACGGCGACTACCTGGATCTGGGCAAAGTCCTCAGCGCCCAGCACCCGCTGTCGCCCGATCACAACGAAATGCTCTTTATCATCCAGCACCAGACCTCGGAGCTGTGGATGAAACTGATGCTCCACGAACTCAAGGCTGCCCGCGAGCACGTACGCCTGGGCGAGTTGCCGCCGGCCTTTAAGATGCTGGCGCGGGTGTCGCGGATCTTCGACCAACTGGTGCACGCCTGGGCCGTGCTGGCGACCATGACGCCGTCGGAATACAAGGCGATTCGCCCGTTCCTGGGGCAGTCATCGGGGTTCCAGTCGTTCCAGTACCGCGAGATCGAATTTATCCTCGGCAATAAAAGCGCAGCGCTGTTGCGCCCGCATGCGCATCGACCGGAGTTGTTGAACGAGTTGAAAGTGGCGATTGCCACGCCGTCGTTGTATGACGAAGCGATCAATCTGATGGTTAAAGCAGGTTTGGCGATTGACCCCAAACGCGCCGAACGCGACCCGACGGCGGCCACGGTTCATGATGAGTCGGTGGAGGCGGCGTGGCGCGAGGTGTATCGCGACCCGAGTCGGTATTGGGATTTGTATCAGTTGGCCGAGAAGTTCATCGACCTGGAAGACTCATTCCGCCAGTGGCGCTTTCGGCATGTGACCACGGTGGAGCGCATCATCGGCTTCCAGCCCGGTACCGGTGGCACGGAAGGCGTGGGTTATTTGCGCAAGATGCTCGACACGGTGTTGTTCCCCGAACTGTGGCGAGTGCGTTCCACGCTCTAAACAACCGGGGCTGATCGTTCCCACGCTCTGCGTGGGAACGCCGCTTTGGACGCTCTGCGTCCGCTTCTGAAGTCGTGACGCGGAGCGTCACAGGATGCATTCCCACGCGGAGCGTGGGAACGATCATCAGGGGTTACTGCGCCACGGCTACTTTCGCGTTTCTGATCCGCAACCGATAAGCAATGTAGATAATCCCCACCCAAACCGGCATCGCATACACCGAGTTGTTAATCCCTGGAATCGCCAGCATCACACTGATGATCATCACCATGAACGCCAGGCACAGGTAGTTGCTGAACGGGAACCAGAAGGTCTTGAACGACGGCGTCACGCCTTGCTCGCCCATGGCCTTGCGGAACTTGATGTGGGTGAGGCTGATCAGTGCCCAGTTGATCATCAGCGAGGCAACCACCAGCGCAAACAGCAGTTCCAGCGCACTGTGCGGCGCGACGTAGTTGACCACCACGCACAGCATCGTCACCAGGGCCGAAATGGCCAGGGCGCGAATCGGCACGCCTTGCTTGTTGAGCTTCATCAGCGCCTTGGGCGCATCGCCTTGCTCGGCCAGGCCGAACAGCATGCGGCTGTTGCAGTACACGCCGCTGTTGTACACCGACAGCGCCGCGGTCAGCACCACGAAGTTGAGGATGTGTGCGGCGGTGTCGTTGCCGATCAGAGAGAAGATCTGCACAAACGGGCTGCCGCTGTAGGCATCGCCCGACGCGCCGAGGGTTTGCAACAGTTGGTCCCATGGGTAAAGCGACAGCAGCACGGTGAGTGCGCCGACGTAGAAAATCAGGATGCGGTACACCACCTGATTGATCGCCTTGGGGATCACTTTGCGCGGCTCGCTGGCCTCGGCGGCGGTAATGCCCACCAGCTCCAGGCCGCCGAACGAGAACATGATGAAGGCCATCGACATCAACAGCCCCATGCCGCCATTGGGGAAGAACCCGCCGTGGCTCCACAGGTTGCTCACCGAGGCTTGCGGGCCGCCGGTGCCGCTGAACAGCAGGTAGCAGCCGAGCACGATCATGCCGACAATCGCCACCACCTTGATGATCGCGAACCAGAACTCGGCTTCACCGAAGAACTTCACGTTGAGGGTGTTGATCAGGTTGACCGCGACAAAGAACACCAGCGCACTGACCCAGGTCGGGATCTCGGGCCACCAGAACTGGATGTATTTGCCCACGGCGGTCAGTTCGGCCATGCCCACCAACACGTAAAGTACCCAGTAGTTCCAGCCCGCCAGGAAGCCGGCATAGCCGCCCCAGTATTTGTGCGCGAAGTGGCTGAAGGAGCCGGCCACCGGTTCTTCGACGATCATCTCGCCAAGCTGGCGCATGATCAGGAACGCGATAAAGCCGGCGATCGCGTAACCCAGGATCATCGACGGCCCCGCCGACTTGAGCACCCCGGCCGAGCCGAGGAACAACCCTGTGCCAATCGCCCCTCCCAAGGCGATCAGCTGAATGTGCCGGTTCTTCAGGCCACGCTTGAGGCCCACCGGGTTAACCATGTCATCCGCCATTAACATTCCCTTCTACTTGTTTTTCTTGAGGGTGAGTGCACGCCGCATCAACCCCTCAGAACTGCTGAGGGGTCAGATATTACTCTGCGTAAACTTTTCGTAATACAACTGAACGCCATCAAGTGCCTGATCCGCCAGCCATTGCTGCACGGATTCGACCATTGGAGGGGGCCCGCACACGTACATATCCGCCGAACCGTCCCGCAATTCGGCCAGGTCGAAATGCTCGGTAAGGTAACCGCGTTTGCCCGGCCATTCGGGTGACGGGGCGCTGAGCACTTCGGTGTAGCGAAAACCGGGAATTGTCGAGGCGTAGGCCTGGATGCGTTGTGCTTCACACAAGTCCTCGGCCCCACGTACGCCGTAATACAAGTGGACCGGCTGGTTGCAGCCGTTGGCAGCCAGCTCATCGAGTACGCCCAGCAAGGCCGACAGGCCGGTGCCGCCAGCCACCAGGATCAGCGGCCGGGTGACATGCCTGAGGTAGAAGGCGCCCAATGGCGCCTCCATCAGCATTTCATCACCGACCTGGCAGCGCTTGCGCAGGTAGTTGCTCATGACGCCATCGGGCAACAGCCGCAGCAGAAACTGCAGTTGACTACCCGGCCGGTTGGCGAAGGAGTACGAACGCCAACTGTCGGTGCCAGGCACCGCCAGGCGCGCATATTGGCCGGGCAGGAAGTCCAGCGGGTTGTCCAGGGTCACCTGCAAAACCGCCGTGCTGGCCGACACCTGCTGCACTTCGCTGACCTTGCCGCGTACCTGCACCGGCCCCGGTGCATTGCACAGGCTCGAATCAAAATCGAAGTAGAACGTAGCGTCGGACTGCACTCGTGTTTGGCAACTGAGCATCTTGCGTTGCTTGAGGTCGAGGCTGGAGAGGGCTTCGTCGTCGACATAATCCTGGGTGTAATCGCCGGATTCGCAGCGGCCCTGACAGGTACCGCACACGCCTTCACGGCAATCGAGCGGGATCTTGATGCCGTTGCGCAATGCCGCATCCAGCAGGATTTCATTCGCGCCCACCGGGAAAAACAGGGTCTTGCCGTCGGCAAAACTGAAGGCCACTTTGTGATTCATATGTTGTTCTCCGCGCGCATAACCTGTGGCGAGGGAGCTTGCTCCCGCTGGGCTGCGCAGCGGCCCCAAAATCTTGGCAGCGCTACGCACTGGAGCGCCAGCCCGGTCCACCGGGAGCAAGCTCCCTCGCCACAGGGTGTGATGTGCCTGATTAGAGGTGATAAAAATCCAGCACCGAGTTGATGGTGTCGTTGAGCAACAGTGCGTGCTTGCGGGTGATCAGCCAGCTGTCGCCATCCGGTTTTAGGTGGTAAGTGGCAGGCCCGTAAAACTGCTCCGACGTGGCCAGGCGATAAAACAGCGTATGCCAGTTCAGCTTCACCTCCAGCGTGCCGTCAGCCTGCTCGGCGATCCGCACGTTGTTGATCAAGTGCAAGGTGCGCGGCATCGGTGTAGCCGACGCCGCCTTGCCGGTGCGCAGGCGGAATACGCGGTCTTCCAGGCCCGAACGGTTGGCGTAGTAGATCAGCGACATCTCGCGTTTGGGGTCGCGGGTGTACACGTGCTCCGAGTCCCATTGCGGCAGGTGGAACTCACTCTGCGGGTCGAACAACTGCACGTAGGCGTCCCAGTCCTGGGCGTCGCACAGTTCGGATTTGCGATAGAAAAATTGCTCGATCCGGTACTGCAATTGGGCATCCATCACTTCACCTCCCGCAGTGTCAGCGCTTGCTGGTCCAGGCCTTTGAGCAGAAATTGCTGCCAGTTACGGTGCTGGTTCACATACAGGCCTTCGTGGGTGAATTCGGTGCCGGTCATGGCCGGTTGAATGCCGATGGCTTCGCTGTTCGGCGTAGGGCCGGTTTCCCAGCGATGGCTGCCCCGTGAGATATCGCTCCAGCGTTCCAGGCGGCCCTGGAAACCGCGCTGGGCTTCGCGAAACTCCACCAGATCATCCGGCGTGCCCATGCCCGACACGTTGAAGAAATCCTCGAACTGGCGGATGCGGTTTTCACGGTCGGCGTCCGACTCGTTTTTCACGCCCAGGCACTGGCTGATGATCTCGGTCTTGTTCCACGCCACCGGGCGGATGATGCGCAGCTGCGAGCTGATCTGGTCGAGAAAGAACAGGCTCGGGTAGATGTTCAGGTTGCGCAGGCGGTGCATCATCCACTCGGCTTTCTGCTGGCCGTGTTCATCCACCAGGCGCGGCATGATGGTGGCGTAGCCCGAGCGCACGCTGGGGTTGGGCATGTCGCTGAACAACACACTATGGCCGTTGTTGAAGGCGAACCAACCGTCATCGGTATTCGCGTCGCCGGCGCCGAGTTTGCTGTAGTCCAGGGTGCTGGCGGACGCGCTGCCGTTTTCGCTATTCACCTGCTGGCGATGCTGCACCGTGGCCACGTAGTTGTAGTGCACGGTGCTGACGTGATAACCGTCCAGGCCGTTTTCGTTTTGCAGCTTCCAGTTACCGTCGTAGGTGTAGGCCGATTTGCCCGGCAGCACTTCCAGTTCACCGGTGGCGGATTGCGCGACCATCATGTCGAAGAACACTTTGGCGTCACCAAGAAAGTCTTCCAGGCTGTCGGTGCCTTGCACGTTGAGGCTGATGAACACAAAGCCCTTGTAGCTTTCGATACGGGCTTTTTTCAGACCGCGTGTGGCTTTGTCGAAACCTTCCGGGTACTCGCCCGGCGCCTTGACCTTCACCAGCCGTCCGTCGCTCTTGTAGCACCAGGCGTGGAACGGGCAGGTGAAGGTGGATTGGTTGCCCTTGCCGACGCGGGTCAGTGTGGTGCCGCGATGCTGGCAAGCGTTGATCAGCGCATTGAGTTGGCCTTCGCCGTCGCGGGTGATGATCATCGGCTGGCGCCCGGCGCGCATGGTCACGAAGTCGTGGTTATTGGCCAGTTCGCTTTCGTGGCAGGCGTAAATCCAGTTTTTTTCGAAGATCAGTTCCATCTCCAGATCGAACAGCTCGGGCTCGGTGAACATCTCGCGGGCGATGCGAAACACTTCATCCACCGGCCGAAAGTCCAGGCAACCTTCGATAAACGTTTTCCACTGCTCGACGCTTCTTGCACCACTCATGGGAGGCACCTTTTTTGATAAGGGCTAATCGGTGGGGTATTAGAGGCAGCAGGGCAGGGCGCGGGCTATCCGCTTAATGGGTGAAGGCAGGCCGCAAAATTGGGCAGCAAATACCCAGTTCAGTGCGCTCAGGTGACGCCATGCGCTACTGTCCTACCAAGGGAAGGTCGCAAATGCCTGCGGCTTATCCACATAGTCGACGGTTGTTATCCACCCCGTTGCATTCAGGCGGGCGTGGCGTAGAACTTGCTGTCGATTGCCAACGACGCGCCGCCAGAGCGCGCAACCGCCTAACCGCCGTGGGTGCCCCTGATGAGTAGCCATACACGCGAAATCCATATTCAACGCTTCGACCTCGAAGGCGCCTGCAGCTGGATGTCCGGCATCTGCGGGCCGCATCGCCTGGCGACGTCTACTCCCGAGCGCCTGCGTTTTCACCACAGCGCCAATGTGTTCAAGTCCCGCGCCACCACCTTGGGCGTGATCGAGTACGGCACTGACGTGACCATTGATATCGAAGATGCCGAGCACTTCAGCAGCTACAGCCTGAGCCTGCCCTTGGTGGGCGAGCAGGAATTGAGCAAGAACGGCGAGCGCTTGAGCTCCAACCGTGACCAAGGCGTGATTTTGTCGCCTAACGAGCATCAGGTACTGGCGATATCCGGTGATTGTCGCAAATTGCAGGTGGTGATTACGCGGGCGGCGATGAGTGAGTCGCTGGAAGGGTTGCTGCAACGGCCGGTTGAAGCGCCACTGCGTTTTGAGTCGGTGATGGATGCCGTGGACGGCGCTTCTGCGTCGTGGTGGCGCATGGCGCGCTACTTTATTGCCGAGCTTGAGTGCAGCAGCGAGTTGTATGAGCAGGCGGCGTTTACGCGGGATCTGGAAAGCTCGCTGATCAAGGGGTTGATCCTGGCCCAGCCAAATAACTATTCAGAAGAATTGCGCGACGTGCTCGGCGTGAAGCTGCCGCATTACCTGATTCGGGCGCGGCAATACATCCACGACAACGCCCGCGAGGCGATCCATTTGGAAGACCTGGAAGCGGCTGCGGGTGTGTCGCGGTTCAAGCTGTTCGATGCGTTTCGTAAATACTTTGCGCTGTCGCCGATGGCTTACCTGAAGAAGTACCGGCTGGGTGTCGTGCGCCAGGAAATCCTCGAGCAGGGTTCAATCCGCACCATCTCCGAGATCGCGCTGGGCTGGGGCTTTACCCACTTGGGACGGTTTTCGGCGGAGTACCGCAAACTGTTCGACGAATCCCCCAGCCAAACCCTGCAGCGCAAGCGCCTGCGCAGTCTCTGAACCGGATGAAGATCAAAATGTGGGAGCGGGCTTGCTCGCGAATGCGGTGTGCCAGTCAATACATATGCTGGCTGACCCACCGCA
>NZ_CBFHAZ010000092.1:0-26025 GCF_965653655.1 Pseudomonas onubensis
TACGGGCCAACTGGAAGGGATAAACAATCGAATAAAGGTCATTAAGCGGATGGCGTACGGTTACCGGGATAGCGAGTTCTTTTTCATGAAGATCAAGAGCGTCTTTCCCGGTAATCCGTGAAGAACCTTTTTTTTGGGTTAATTTGAAAGGTATGGACGTCAGATACTGTTGTAGTCCCTCGCCAGTCAATTCCGATTATCAGTAGAAGCCGAAAACAGCGGTGCATTGCACTCCGGGTGCTTCTAGATTTTAGTTTCCGGTCATTGGAGGGTAAAAACATGGCAATCGTATGGACCACCGAACCGTTGCAACAATCCAAGGCGACCGCTGCCTTTGTGATCAGAAATCCGAATGAAGTCAAGAATGCGTTTACTATAAATACTGAACTCGAGGCAGCAGAAACACTGAAGCTTGACAGCCAAAAAGAAATTAGCCGACTGAAAGATTTCTTGAGAAATTATGACATGGCCTCCATCAGCACCGACGAACTGAGGAAAGTCGGCAGGCGGCTCTATGACAGTGGCATCATCGGTGGACAGGCTTTCGGAATGTTCATAGGCGGTGACTTGGCGAATGACGAAAAGGGGTTGCCAACAAACACCCATGTAAAATTTAATGCGATTGCATTATTCAATGAACGACTGGAAAGCTACGATGAGTTTCTGAAAGACAACCCCACACTCGCAACCCAAGATAATCTGGCTTGGAGGCAGGGAATGGTAGCTGCCAACCAAGCAATCAGTGCCCTGAGTTATTTCGTTAATTCATCTCACAACCAGCTGGCGATAGACGAACGTGCTTGATCACGGCAGCGAGCCAGAAAAATACTTGGGCCACTGCCGTGCCACGCTTCTCAACGGCCGTATTTAACAGTTCCCAGGTAGACTTTTGGATCAGCGTCCAGGTTTTTCAACCTCACGCGGTAAGTTCCAAACGCACCACTGAATAGCACGTTACTGCCGGTATTACCTGCGACTTGCTGCCAAGAAGAGCCAACTTCCCGCTCGATGGACAGCTGAGGCGGTCTTCCGCGATCAACAGCGGAGATCGTTGCATCAATGTTTGCACTGAGGCATCCATTTGTTGAGGTTATTGTAAACGGGCCATAGGCAGTGATCTCAACTTCTGGCTGGATAATCCCCGTATACGTATCCGTAATACTCCAACACCCCGCAGACACTTGAAACGACAAAAACACCCACGTCAGAACAGACAGTGCAAAAAACCTTTTCATGATGTTCACCCTCACAGTTGAACGACAGGTTGATCAAGCCAGACACCTGACCGCACCCGCTCAGAGCGTGATATCGGTAGGAATCATGCCACCCACTGTGAGTGAACTATCAAGCGGGGTATGCCAGCCGCTTCCTAAAATCATTAAGGAGGGCTCTGTCATACCTGGCAGTAGGGCTAAGTCAGGGTTTTCCTAATCCCGCCTGCCCGTTATTCAATCCGTTCAAGTTATCCAACATCAAACGCCGATAATACCCAGGATCAGATCCCGGCCACCTGTAAAACGCCTTGTAGAAAGAGTGATTGTCCGCAGCCCTGGGCAGATGTCGAGGTGTCGCGCAGTATCTGGATAAACCAGCGAGTAATAAGCATCCCTGCTCGAAACAGCAACCGCCAGGCGTTAAATCGCCGGGGAGTTGCTGCCTTTAGACACTTGGGTCGGTGATTGACTGGCAAAATCTATCGTGCCGTTAACCGTATTTGGCAAGGCAATATTTCCCATCAAGTTATTGACCTCTTTGCCCACACGCTCACGTGGCGATAGCCTGACTAAATTTTGAGTTTTTTTGCCGCCACCACTCACCAATTTTCTGAGATCAGAGAGTCCTTTTCCCATGGCCCTTGGTACGTTCACGCCCAGACCTCTGACGCCCACTGAGGTGAGACGGAATAAGGATTTGGCGGTACCCGCCACCGCTCCCGGAAGATTAAACATCGACAACACAGTTTTACCAGCAAGTGTTAACTTCGTTGCTATCGACGCGGCCTTTGCGACGGCGCTGACAGCACCGGCGACCACAAAAAGAGCGCCTACAATTTCCAGGCCCAAGCCAATAGCGCCCAAGGCAACGCGACGGCGGTCTCCCGAGGCGATCTCTTCGATATTGCCTTTGAACGGAATCAGGGTATTGATGACAAATGTATCGATGGCATCCAAACGCTGCTGAACGGCTTCGTTATATGTCGTACCTGCAGCTTGCGTCATCAGAAATGAACGGTCGACGAGCAGGCTTCCGAGTTGCAGCACGCTGAGAATTTCATTTGTCCGCGTCGATGAATAAGTATTGGGTATACCTGCCGATGCCTTCTGCCGCCCGGGCGTTGCTGGAAAGTGCGCTTTGACGTCAATATCAACCGGCAACGTCGGGCTCAGACGTCGGCGCATGATGTATCCGAAAGAATCGGTTCCCGAAGCGCTCATGTTCCCCATGGCGCCGACCAGCTCCGGGCGCTCTACGTAGCTGTTAGTGGCGGGGAAAAGCTCATAACACTTGGCGCCCGACGCATCCTTGAGGAATAGAATTGGCCCTATTTTCTGCTGGGCCTCCTGCTGACTCAGGCCGCCCTCCTGGGTCGATGCGCCATAGACAGTGACCTCACCAAACTCCAATCTTCGTCGGTCTTCAACCGGCATGTCGCTCAGCAGCATTTTCGTTGCAATACGCTGATAGGTCGTCAAGCTGTCAAGGCCGCTCATGAAGGGTGATGTGAACACCGCTTCAATCGGCTTCAACTTCCTGAGTTTAGGTTTTAGTGCCTCAAATGCCGCTTGATCCTGAGGGTTGATAAAATCCCATTGTTTCGTGTTTATATTGTCGGCAGTCAACTCGCCTGACAAATATAGATCCTTGATCGAACATGGCCCCGCCAGAAGTCCAACGACAGTAGTTGTGGGGCCATCGCCTGAGTTGATGATTAAATTCGCAAGGTGGTTCAATGGTGCAGCGCTAGCAAGTAACGAGCTGGGATTGAACAATATAGTTTGTTTATTCAAGAACTCAGTCTGGTCAGGGCACACCCTTTCCAACTCCTGTTCACCTACCTCCGTACGGCTCTTAAGCAATGATCTGGTGCGATCAAGACGAGTGGCCATTGTCCCGCTGTCCGCTACACGCTGATTATAAGCAGTCAACGCGGCATTCAGTGCCATGGGTGAGTAATCGTCCTCCTCGGTCACTACCCCTTGGGCCAGCGCCCAGTCGTATATCGGCCCTGCACTGTGCATTATTTCCAGTTGTTCATGTTCAGGCGAGATCGGTTTCAGTAAGGCGCGAGAGCCAAGTTGTCCTGCGCTCATCAGGCGCGAACTGCCTTGGGACGCCATTTCCGCCAGTGCGGTTTGAACGCGCAAGCTAACCATTGGCAACGTCCCCACACGTACAGTCTGCGCGTCCTTCACCAGAAACTCGGGGGCGACGGTCGTCAACAACGCATGCGTGACCAGTATGGCCTGGTCCTGGGGCAGTTTCTTTACTCTGACGAGGTGGTGTTCAAGTTCAGTACGCACCTCGAACAGGGTTTTCCCTGTGTTCGATGCCGAGTACAGATTGTAGCCGCCAATATAATTACGCTGCGTACCCAGTGTGGGGTCAATGACCAGCAGATCACGCGTCAGGATCAGCTGTTTGCGATAGCTCGGCGAAGATTCTCCGGGCGCCTCTGACGGGTCGTCTTTGAGTGCAGCAAGAATAGGCTCGCAGCGCTTCAGTCCCGCGCCCTGAGTCAATGCCCGGCTGATGAGTTCGTCGGCATTCTGGCGGATGTATTCCGGGCTCCGGCCTGCCCAGGGTTTCGGTGAACAATCAAGCAGTGTCAACGGTGGCGGTGTGCTGGTGCCGGGTGCTGACCGGCGCACCCTGATACGTTGCTCCTCGGTGAGGCAGTCAGGTGATTGCTTATCTTCCAAAAAATTGCGGCCATAGCTGCCCAGTTCGGGTTCTGGTGGTAGCGGGTTGAGTTTCCAGTTCAAAATTTTGCGCAACTCGCCGGCAGTATTGATAGCCGGTAACTCGCTCGACGTTGCAAACCGAAGCAATTGCCATAGATCGCCAGCTGATTGTGATCTGATTATTTTTCCGGTTGCTTCCGATTGCTGAATGGCACAGTCGAGCAGTTGCGCAAGCGTTGGATGGGCCAGCACTTGCTCCGTCACGTTATGCCATGGTCCGGTTGTGCCATTGGCGCTGACCATAAACTGCCCATTCTCCAGCCGAACCTGGGCATTCACACCTATATTTTTCGCACTCAAGATGGGCGCCATCAGGGGCTCACGCATCAGGCGCCTCAATATTTTGAGCCCCGAGCGATTGGCAATGCCAAGTGACGACCCCGGTGCAATGTCCTGGGAAATCGTTCTGAGGTCGATGTCCTCCTCGTCCGGCTTGTCCTTGAGCTTACTGAGCAGCGTCTTTATCAATGCGCTTTCGTTTTCTACATCCATGAACTCGTGCTCTGCCAGCTTGCGCATTTCAGGTGAGCGCAGGGGGTCATCCTCTACACTAATTACCGGAAAACCGTTGGCTTTGAGTGCTTCTGCATCACTTTTGTTGATCGGCCAGCGAACGCCGTAGAACGCCGCGATCTCAGCGGGCAGACTCCTGGCTCCGGGGCTGCCCAGGTCCTTCCCTTGTGGATCAAGCATGGCAGCACTGGCTATCACCTGCCGTCCGATCGGCCACCAACCGCTGCCATCAGAAGGGGTAAACGTAGTGATTTTGCCGGTGTCTTGCGCTTTTACAGTCAGGGTGCTCCCCACTATGTTGAACGTATGCATCCCGAAATTTTGCGCGCTTACCCACGCCTGCATAGCCGGCCAGTTCCACGCTTTATTAAAATGGCCCTTCCACTTACCAAACGACGTCTCTGGCGACACACGTTGAAAGCTCCAATCGCCTTGGTGATGATCTGCCAGCATGGTGGCCAGTTCAGTGTCAGCTTCAGCGGTTGTTTTAACGACAACAACCGGCTTGTCCGATACAGCGGTTGAAGTCGCCAGGTTCAGCTCAGCGGGTGGCGGATTGGATGAGTGCAGGCGCGAACTGTTGTCTGAATCGACACGGGATAAGCTCATTAAAAGTACTCCAGAGAAAGGAGCCTAATAGTCTGAAAGCCGCCCCTCCCAGATGAATCGGCTTATTCCGAAGCGCAGTGGAGCAAGTGTATGTACACATTACCTCCAACGGTTTTACGCAGGAGCAGCATCACAAAGGCGGCAACGCGTCACTCAGGATCAGGCTGCGGTAGTGCCCCGGGTTTGAGCCGGACCATTTGCGGAAAGCTTTGTAGAATGAGCTGACATCAGCAAAGCCAAGGCGCACAGCAATTTCAACAAAACTGATGTCGGCCTCGGCGAGCCAGACAATCGCCAACTCCTTGCGCACACTATCCTTGAGCCCTTGATAACTCTGGCCTTCATCCGCCAGCCGGCGACGCAGGGTCGACGCCGAAATACACAGGTTGGCGGCCAAGCCTTCGGTCTCCGGCCAGGTATTGGCAGGCATATGGCGCAGATCGTTTTTGATGCGATTGGCCAGGCTCGCCGGGTCGCGGTACTTGACTAGTATGTTGGCCGGCGCGTGCGCCAGGAACCGCTTGAGTTCCTCCGGGCTGCGTTTGATTGGCAGGTCCAGGCAGTCGGCAGCAAAGATCATGCGCGTGCGCGGCCGGTCGAAGCGCAGGTTGTCGGAGAACATCACGCGATAGTCGTCACAGAAATCCGGCTGCGGGCAGCGCAACTCAATGGCCAGGATCGGAATCCGCCGACCCGCCAGCCAACAGGCGACGCCATGGACGATCATCCAATAGGTGAAATAGGTGAACGCGCGTTTAGGTTCGGGTTCGAGCAAGACAATTTCTGCCAGGCTCTGTTGGCGCACCAGTTGTGCGGGCATCTGCTCCAGCATCAGCGATAAAAACCCCAGGCCGGTTTCCAGGCTGGCGCCTAGATTTGGTTGCGCCACCGCGGCGTGGCACAGGAACGCCAGGCTGCCAGACTTGAGTTTGCGCGGGTTCATGCCGAAGAATTCGTCGTCCCGGCGCCGCGCCAACAAGCGCCACAGACGTGCATAGGCCGTGGCAGGCACCCTGGCATCAGGCTGTTCGAGCAACGCCGGGTCAATCCCGACCTTGCTTAACGCCTCGATTGTGGCCGCGCCGGGCGCGCAGCTTTGCAGCAAGGCTTCGCGCACAAGATGGATAGAGATGGTGTCTTTTTCCGCCATGGGAATCGGGCTATTCAATGCTGCAAAAGATGGCATGCATCATAAGGGCGGTTGCGATTCGCCACCACCGTTCAGCCGCAGTTCAGTAAAGGTCAACATTGACTGTTTAGTAATGAGTATCATTATGTTACAAATTAGCATCCTATCCAGCCTTGATGCGGTGCCGAATGCTCGTTCCCTTTCTAATCATGCTGCGCGAAGGCATTGAAGCCGCATTGATCGTTGGCATTATCGCCAGTTACCTGCAACAGACCGGCCGTGGCCAGTGGATGCCCGCCGTGTGGATCGGCGTGTTCCTGGCCGCTGCGTTGGCGCTGCTGGTAGGCGGTGGCCTGGAACTGGTCAGCGCCGAATTCCCGCAAAAACAACAGGAACTGTTTGAGGGTGTGGTCGGCCTGGTCGCCGTCGGCATCCTCAGCTCCATGGTGTTCTGGATGCGCAAGGTGGCGCGCTCCATCAAGCATTCCCTGCACGAATCCCTGGACCATGCACTGGCCGGCTCCAGGCACCAAGTCATCGCGCTGATCGCCATGGTGTTCTTTGCCGTGGCCCGTGAAGGCCTGGAAACCGTGTTCTTCCTGCTTGCCGTGTTCCAGCAGAGCGAAGGCCCGGGCGCACCGATTGGCGCCCTGCTCGGCTTGATCCTGGCGATTATCGTCGGCTTCCTGATCTACACCGGCAGCATGCGCCTGAACCTTGGCGCGTTCTTCCGCTGGACCGGCCTGTTTATCCTGGTGGTAGCCGCCGGCATTCTTGCCAACTCGGTGCAGGCCCTGCATGAAGCCGGAGTATGGAACCACCTGCAAACCGTGCTGTTCGACTTCAGCGCCGTGTTGCCGATGGACAGCCCGCTGGGTTCGGTGCTCGCCGGGATGTTCGGCTACCAGGAAGCACCGACCGTGAGCACCCTGGGTGCCTATCTGATTTATCTGGTGGTGGCGCTGGTGATGTTCTTCCTGCCCGCGCCGCCCGCCAAGCCCGTCGCCAAACCTTCTTCCGTTTCCAGCCAGTAAGGACCGTCTCTTGTCCAACCAGAATCCTCAACCGGCACCGCCGTCGCGCGCCCTGCGCTGGGCAGTGGCCGGCTCGGTGGTGGTGATGATCGCCGCCGGTGCGCTGTTCTATTACGCCTCCCAACTGGCTGCCGCCAAGCGCCAGACCAACCACAATGAAATCGCGGTGACGATTCATGCTCACGCCTGCGAGCCGAATGAAATTAGCGTGCCTGCCGGGCGCGCGAGTTTTCGCATCATCAACCGCTCCGACCGCGCGGTTGAATGGGAAATCCTCGACGGCGTGCTGGTGATTGAGGAGCGGGAAAATATCGCGCCTGGATTAAGCCAGGTGATCAACGCCAACCTGTTGCCCGGCGACTATGCGATCACCTGCGGCTTGCTGAGCAACCCGCGCGGCACCTTGCATGTCACGCCCACCGCTGAGTCCGATGCCCAGGCCAAAGCCAAACCGTCGATGGTGGCTTTTATCGGCCCGCTGTCGGAGTTCCGTGTGTACCTGAGCGGCCAAGGCAGTGCGCTGGTCAAGGCCGTGACCGCGCTGCAGCAAGCCATTGCAGCCGGCGACCTGGCCCAGGCGCAGGCGCTGTATGTACCGGCCCGTGAGGCATATCAGCGCCTCGCTCCCGCGGCGCAACGCCTGGCCGAGCTGGACAACGCGATCAATGCCCGCGCCGATTACTTCGAAAAGCGCGAGCAAGACCCGTCGTTCAGTGGCTTCCACCGCCTCGAATACAGCCTGTTCCAGCAGCGCAGCCTGGAGGGCCTCAGCCCGATCGCCGAGCGTCTGGTCAATGACGTCACCAGCCTCAAGCAACAGCTGCTTGCGCAGTCGCTGCCGCCGGAGCAACTGGTCAGCATTGTGGTGCGCAACCTCAACAGCCTGGCGGATGTGCGGGCCGCCAGTGGCGAAGAGGAACGCTACAGCCATATCGACTTGAACGGTTTTGCCGCCAACCTTGAGGCTGCCCGCAAGGTGGTCGACCTGATGCGTCCGATGCTGAGCAAATCGGCGGCGGACCTGCTGCCGAACATCGACAGCGCGCTCGAGGCCTTCGATGCCCAACTCAACAGTTTTAAAGTCGACGGCCAGTACAGCCGCTACGACAGCGTCACGGCCGATCAGCGCAAGCAGATCGCCGACAAGGCCAAGGCTCTGGCCGTTGCACTCGATGGAATCGACCCCGCCCTTGGCCTTTCCGGCCTGCAGTGAAGACGACCTAATACATGAGTGATTCAGAACAGTTTTCCGCGCCCTTTTCTGCACAGCGCCGCCGTGTCCTGCTGGGCATGGCCGCCACCGGTGCGGCGATTGCCGGCAGTACCCTGACCTGCCCGGCCATGGCCGCTGCGGCCGAACAGGTCACCACCGCACCGCGCAGTGACAAGACCCAGGACCACCACGACTTTTTCGGCCAGCACCAGACCGGCATCGTCACCCCGCGCCCGGCCTGCGGCATGCTCGTCGCATTCGACGTGCTGGCCAGCGATCGCGAAGACCTGGAGCGCCTGTTCCGCACCTTGAATGAGCGCATCGCGTTCCTGATGACTGGCGGCACCGTGCCGCAAGTCGACCCGAAACTGCCGCCCACCGATTCCGGGATTCTCGGCCCGGTGGTCACCCCGGATAACCTGACCATCACCGTCTCGGTCGGCGAGTCGTTGTTTGATGAGCGCTTCGGCCTGGCGGCAGCCAAACCCAAGCGCCTGAGCCGCATGGTCGGCTTCCCCAACGACGCGCTGGAACCCGCCCAGTGTCACGGCGACCTGAGCCTGCAGTTCAGCTCGAACACGCCGGACACCAATATTCACGCACTGCGCGACATCGTAAAGAACCTGCCCGACCTGCTGCTGGTGCGCTGGAAACAGGAAGGGAGCGTGCCGCCCCAGGCACCGGCCAAACCCGGTGAGCCGGCGCAGAGCGCACGTAACTTCCTGGGCTTTCGGGACGGCTCGGCCAACCCGAATTCCAACGACGCCAAGGCCATGGACCAGATCGTCTGGGTACAGCCCGGCAGCGACGAGCCGGCGTGGGCCGCCAACGGCAGCTATCAGGCGGTGCGCATCATCCGCAACTTCGTCGAGCGTTGGGACCGTACGCCGTTGCAGGAACAGGAAAGCATCATCGGCCGTATCAAACCGACCGGCGCGCCCATGGATGGGCAAAAAGAAACCCAGGTGCCCGACTACAGCAAGGACCCGGAAGGCAAGTTGACCAAGCTCGATGCGCACATCCGCCTGGCCAACCCGCGTACCCCGCAGACTCAGGCCAACCTGATCCTGCGTCGGCCGTTCAACTACTCCAACGGCGTCAACAAAAACGGTCAGCTGGACATGGGGCTGTTGTTCATCTGCTACCAGGCTGACCTGGAGAAAGGCTTTATCAGTGTGCAAACCCGGCTCAATGGCGAGCCCCTGGAGGAATACCTCAAGCCGGTTGGCGGCGGGTACTTTTTCACCTTGCCTGGGGTCACCGGGCCCAAGGATTTCCTTGGCCGCACGCTGCTCGCTGCGACGCACTCACAAACCACTGCCAACACCTAAAACAAACCAGAGCGGAAAACGTCCCATGAAGAAGTCGACTATCGCGTTGTCGTTGCTGATGACCCTTTCACCGCTGGCAGCCTTCGCCGCCACCGCGCCCCTGGACCTGGTAGGCCCGGTGTCGGACTACAAGATCTACGTCACCGAAGAAATCGGCGAGCTGGTCACCCAGACCAAAGCCTTCACTGACGCCATCAACAAAGGCGACCTGGCCACCGCGCAGAAGCTCTACGCGCCGACCCGCGTGCACTATGAGTCCATCGAGCCGATCGCCGAGCTGTTCAGCGACCTCGATGCCTCGATCGACTCACGTGTCGACGACCACGAGAAAGGCGTAACCGCTGAAGACTTCACCGGTTTCCACCGCATCGAATACGTGCTGTTCTCCGAGAAGACCACCAAAGGTCTGGAAACGCTGACCGCCAAGCTCAACACCGACGTCAATGACCTGAAAACCCGCGTGGATGGCCTGACCTTCCCGCCGGAAAAAGTTGTCGGCGGCGCAGCAGCACTGTTGGAAGAAGTGGCTGCCACCAAGATATCCGGTGAAGAAGACCGTTACAGCCACACCGACCTGTATGACTTCCAGGGCAACATCGACGGCGCGAAGAAAATCGTCGACCTGTTCCGCGGCCAGATCGAGAAGCAAGACAAGGCTTTCCTGGCCAAGGTCGACAAGAACTTTGCCACCGTGGACAAAATTCTGGCCAAGTACAAAACCAAAGATGGCGGTTATGAGACCTACGACAAGGTCAAGGAAACCGACCGCAAAGCCTTGGTTGGCCCGGTCAACACCTTGGCTGAAGACCTGTCGATGCTGCGCGGCAAGTTGGGTTTGAACTGATGGATGCGCCCAGGCGTTCGTGCAGCCCTGCGGGCAGCCGAACACCTGGGTGTCAAACATCACACGGGGGCGGGCGTGAAGTGCTCCAGTGGCGTCCCTTCGGGTTTATGGCTGACGGGATTGATCGCGTACCACGAGCCGTTCTTCTGTACAGCCAGGATCTCCTGGCTGCCACTGAAACCTTTACGGGCTCCTGGAAAGTTTTTCCCCTGATTGCCAAACACCGTATCCGAAGCGCCCGAGAGCCATCGCCACTGCTCAAACGCTTTCACCGGCAGATAAATGTTCGAGCCGATATGTGTCGGTACTCCTTTGGTGACACCATTTACCACCCCACGAAAAATTTCGGGGATGGCTTCCAATGGATTGAACAGTCCGCGAATGTAGGACACCCCGCCTTTGAGCACGGCCGAGGTGAAGGGTTTGCCGCTGAAGGGAACCAACACTTTCAAGCCTTTGCCAAAAGCCTTTAATCCTGACCACCCTCCTGTGGCAAAAAAAGACACGAAGTCAATCACCAAGCCTTTCACGCCGTCCTCTGTTTTACCCTCCACCAAATCAGCAATAGCGCCCACAAAAGGAATCAGGCTCAGCAACATTCGAGCACCTTCAGCGGTAAATAGTCTGCTCGTGGAAAAAGGGTGATTACGCTTGTACAAGTCCGTGGGTTCATTGGCATAGGCGATCCGTTCGTCACGGTCATCTTTGAAGTTATAGGCTATTAGCCTGTCGACTATCTGAGATATTTTGGATGAAGCGAAGGTGTTAGGTGCACGATCGTGAATATGGCCCGTCCTCTCGGGTATCGGGTCTGAAAGCTCCTCGATAATCACCTGCGATGTCACTCCGGCACGCGGCTCAGAGCCAGTTCTGTAGGCCTCGAAATCAAACGGTTGAGTCGTTCCATTCTGAATCACCGGCCCCGCATAGGCATAAAGCCTGTCACGTAGCGTTTTATTTTCCACCTTACCGTTAAGCGGCAGCTCGGCGGGCAAGTCAGTACGCTTGACCATCTTCATGGAGCCTGGGAAAACTTCGTAGTAACCGAATTTAGGTGTGAGCAAGCCGGTTTCATAGCGAAGCAAGAGGCCATGCTTGCCTTTACTCTGTTCAACTTTCGAGTCCGGCCCTTGATCGACGCTCAGCGAGTCTCCAGTCGTTTGGCGCAGGCTATAGAACGTGATCTTTCCCCATTCCAGCGCCTTGCGATCTTCAAGGGGTAGATCAGCGATCATCAGCTTCAATGAGGTTGACTGCGCTGAACGCAGGTCAGCAATGTATTTGTCGACGGCAGGTGCCACTAACGGTTCAATCTTGGGCAATTGCTTGAGGCGCTCCTTAAAGGTCGCAAAGTCGACCTTCGTATGGGCAAACGCGCTACGCGTCCAATAGTCTTTGACGCCAAGCAATGGCTTGTTGTCCTTGTAATTCATCAAGATGACATCGATCAAAAGCCTCTGATTGCGGTCGGTCTTCCCCGACCTGAATGCGCCGGCGGAAAATTCCGTATCGGGATAATCAGGCACCTTGAGGTTGCGAATCTCGTCCTCGGTCATTTCCGGGAACAGCAGCGCCAATTGTTTGACCAGCACACTTGATTCGGTAGGCGGCTCGCTCATCAGTACGTTGAACGCCTCGCGGGTCTGGTATTCGCGCTCGGAAAAGGCTTTCGACGCGGCTTCATAATCCCCTGTCGAATAGCGACCATCTGAAGTGGCTGGAAAAACGCCGGCCATCACTGCCCAATCCAACAATGCCGGAACACCCATTGTTTTGATCAAGGCTTCTTGTTTAGGCCCTGTAGCCTCCTGGCGTGCCAGCGCGAGCACTTGCGTAAGGTTCAAGCGCGAATCGCCCGCTATCTCACAGCCCAGGCGCATGTTCATCCAGGCTGTGCTGCCGACCTTGATGTTCTCCGGGTCCTGGTTGAACAGTTTGGCCTTTTCGGCATCGACGCCAGAGTCTCGTTTGACCAGCATCTCCGGTGCCGACTGGGCCAGCAGCAGATGGGCCATCAGGGCCGAGACTTTAGGGTCGACACCCTTACTTTCCAAATGCCTCTCGACACTTTCTCGAACCTCTTTAAGCGTGCGGCCCTTATTGCCAGGCTGATACAACTCATAGCCCGCCACAGTGCCCCGCTTGCCCGGCACCGGGCTATCGACGCAGAACTTGAGCGTGGTGGCCAAGAGTTGGTGGCGATCAGCCCTCGTCAACGCTTGGCCATCGGCTACCGCATAGAGCCCAATGGACTTGGCAATGTCTTCAGCCATGGCAATGGCCGGCGGCGAATCAAAAAAAGCGGCGAGATGACTGTCCGGGTCGGGATAGGATTGAAAGCCTGAGGAAGCGGGGGAAAACTCCTTGAGCGCCACTTCGACCTGCGCCGATCGACCTTGGAGCGTTTCTGTAACCTGGGAGGACAGCCCTGGCCCGCCGTAGGGTGTCATGCTTGCGTAGTCACCCGCTGGTGGCGGCGACGGCAATTGAGTGGTTAACCAACTGATCGTCGCACGCATTTGGCCGACGGTTTTCGGCACATCGGGGGCATAAAACGCCAGCACCTGACGCGCATCATAAGTGCGTGTGGAGTACAGAGCATTGCCGGTCTTTTTGCTCATCTTCACTAACTGGTCGTAAGCCTCGTTCATCTTGCGTGCTGCCTTCCCTTCAGCGTCGTCACTTCTCGACGCCCGCTCGACCTCGTCGTCGAAAGCTTGCTGTATGAAAACCCAATCCCCTGCAAGATTACGCATCTGCAAGTCGCCTTCGGACAACCTGAACTCAGGCATCCGGAACTCACTGCCAGGAAGATCGTACCCGGCTTTCTTCAAAAAGGCCTGGAAGGTCTCAGACTCCAGAAACTGAAGAAAAAGCTTGCGCGGTTTGTTGCTGCGCTGATCCAGGGAGGAACCTGGATCGACCTTCACGTTCTGGTCATCCAGGTGAAGCACGTTCGTGTCGGGTTCGCCCGTGAACTGCGAGCGAAACTGCTCTACCACACGTGCACGTACCGCACTGTCCTCACGGCGCCGGAACAGTTCTTTGAACTGGCTCTGCCACTGATCGCGTCGCGCCGCCGGGATCTTGGGCCACCCATTGTTCTTGAGATGCTTGCCCAGGTGGTGGGCACTTTTTTCATTTTCCGGCGGCTTTACTCCGTAAAAATCCAGCAACACGTCACGGCTAATGGCGTTGGGAGCGCCAGTGCCGGGAAGGCCCAGGTTGCTTGGCGAAAGCACCTGTTGCACGGCTGAGATCGTTTGACTGACTTGCCCCCAGCCAGAGCCATCAGTGACAGAAAAACGCTGGAAGGTTTCTTTACCGTCGCGCACCACAACGCCCACAACGTGATCATTGAATACCCGTATGGTTTCGGGCTTCAACGCTTGAGAACGGAACCACGCCTGGACGGATGGTTCATTAACCGCCTGACTGTACATCTCGATGAAGGGTTCTACGGATGATTTTTTAGGATTGGCTTTTTCATCCGCTTTGCCAGTGTTCAACCCGTTAACCAACCTTTTCTGCAGCGCGATGTCCGCCTTTTCAGCGTCAGCTGTTGCGGGGTATCGCCGCCTGATTTTGCCTGCTTTAGCGGCTGGCATCGCTGCGCTTTGAACGTCAGTGTCACGTTTAACCCGGCCGGCGTGTTCCTGCAGCTTCACCTCGCGCAATGACCTGGAATGATGCGTATGAGTGGGGCTGGGGCCTGGGGTCACAGCGTTAACGGAGGCAGAAGCCGGTACATCGGGGGCGGCTAACGGTGGGGGACTGACCTGAGCGGAGGAAGAAGGGGATAAAACCGGAAAGCCACCTTTTGCAAGGATTGTCGACATTCAAAATCTCTCTACCGATTGGGTTGATGAGAGTTCTCGTCCCTAAAAACAGTCGGTGAGAAAATATTCAGTAATGCGAAGTCTAGCCGTAGGAATTTTCCCAACTAAATGCCAGTAACATCCTGGTAATAACCCCCCAAGCCTTGGCCAGGCTTGGGGGCGTTTTTTTATGAGGCCATCGTGTTCAGTGGTTCAAACCCGTCCAGCGGGGTGCCGATAGGCAAATGCGTGGTGGGATCCGTCGCATACCAATAGCTACCCATTTGCACCGCTTGAACCGGCACCGAATGGTTGTGCCCATTGTGGGTGGCCATCTGCCCGCCAGGGCTACTGGTCGCCGGAGATTGCTTCAGCGTGCGGCTCACGCCCAGGCATGTACGCATTTTTTCTTCCACGGAGCCCAGCGTGGTCAACAGCGAAGGCTTGGGTGCCTTGTCCAGCAGTTTAGGCAGGCTGTATATGCCTCTGGCCGCGCCGGTCAGCAGGTCTACCGTGCCATCCAGTGGGTTCAGGAAACCACTGACGACGCGGACCCCTTTTTCCAGTACACGAAAAGCCTTGGCACCAAAGGGTGCGACAACTTTTGTGGATTTGAACAAGGGATTCAAGGTCGAACCTGCGCCCCCGAGAATGGCGCCCACCGTGTCGATAATCAGCCCTCGCGTGCCCTCGACGACGTTGCCCTGGGCCAGATCCATGATTGCCCCGACAAACGGAATCATGCCCAGCAGCACCTGGTCCCTGTGAGCCGATAGCTCGCGCTGTTGCTCCAACGGCAACTTGCCCTGAGCGAGCTGCAACGTGGTGTCGCGATGATGAACAAAGTTGCCCTGCATTATGCGGTCGACAATCGACTGGGTGCGGGCTGAAGAAAAACTGTTAGGCACCACCGTTTGCGTATCGCCCTGCTCGGCCGACGGCGCGGCGGGCAAGGTATCCCCTATTTTTTCGATAATGATGCGTGGCGATTTGACGCCGGGCCTTGGCACTGCGTCGGAGCTGTAAGCCGTAAAATCAAACGGCTGCTCTGTACCGTTTTGCAGTTCCGTTTCGGTGGGCGCCCACTGCCCGTACACCTTGGTTTGGGTTTGCAGTTCACCGCCCAGTTTCAATGTGTCCGGTAGATCATCACGTTTGATGATCAACAACTTATCCGGGAACACCTCAAAATAGCGGATCACCCCCAAGTGTTCGCTGCGTATCAACGTACCTTTGCGCCCTCGCCGCTCCTCCACCTGATCGGCTGTCTGGTCCAGCGTGGGCACGCCGTCCACTTGCTCACGCAGGGCAAACAGCTCGACCTTGCCCAGCTCCAGAGCTTGGCGATCAGCCAATGGCAGGTTGGCAATCATGCGTTTGGTGAAAGTGCTCAAGCCCTGCTTGAGGTTGGCCAGGTAGGTGTCGACCTCTGCGGGCAATTGGGCCTGCACATTCGGTAGCTGGGCGATTTTGGCATTCAGGGCCCGCACGTTTGCATCAATCGCGTCCTGGTCCGCTTTGCTCAGGCCTCGGTTGAAGTCAAACGGGGTATCGCGGATGGGCGATTTCGGCAGCGCCTGCCCCGGTGTCAGGAGCATCCAGCGGCCCTCAACCAGGTCGCCGGTCATGTACGTCTCGACCAACGGGCGTGTGACCGGCTCCGACACCTTCTGGTTGCGACGTTCATTCGGGTCTGCAATGTACACACGCAGCGCTTTTATTTGCTCAACGCTGAGGTCAGGAAAGACTTTCTGCAAGTTCTCCATCGCGCGTTTTTCTCGTGTCGGCAGCGCCACATTGAAATGATTCAAGGCTTGAAGGAGCTGAGCCCGTTGTGCATCGAAAGCCTCGATGGCCTGCTGGTACATCTGGGGTGTATAGCACCCGTCCGCCGGACGCGTGTAGACGCCCATCATCACGCCCCAATCGAGTAATGCGTCCATCCCGTAATTATCGAGTATGGCAGCCTCGTCCGGCGTGCGCGGGTCCAGCCGGCTCAGTGCCATGACTTGCGCGTAACTCATCGCACGCGAAACACCAGCGCCGCCCTGACGCTCGGCAAACGCGACGCCCAGGCGCAAATCCGCCCATTCAGGCGAGCCTATGCGCAGCGTGTCGGGAACGCCCCGCACGAGAAACTCAGGCGCCGCACTGGCCAGAAACAAATGGGCCACGAGTGGCGCGGCTCGGGGGTCGAGTAGTTTGTTCTGTTTGAGGTGAGCTTCGAGATCCGCGCGTACCTCGGCCATACTGCGCCCACTGTTGCCTGGCTGATACAGGTCATAGCCGGCGATTGTGCCCGGACGCCCGGGCGTCTGTGGATCAATTTTGAGTTTGATGGCAGCGATGATCCACTGCTTGCGTTCGGCGTCCGACAAGTGTTGGGTGCCGGATGCGCCACGAAAACGCTGGTTAAACGCTAAACTATCACCCAGCAACAAGACCAGAGGGTCACTGAGCATCTGGCTGATGAAATGATCGGCTTGAGTACGCAAATCCTCGGGTGTATTTCGATCAAGGATACCTCCCGGGTTGAGCAGCACCAACATAGGTTCGTTTGAGTCGTCATCAGTTGGGCCATCTCCCAGCGCCGCCAAGGCGGCTTTATCGGCGGTAGACAAGTCTCCTGGTGCCCAGGTGCGGCCTGACAGGCCGGAGTAGTTCCCCGACGGTACAGGCGGCGGTAATGCCGTGGTAAGCCAACGCACGGCATTACGCAACTCACCCACGGTCTTGGGCAGTGACAATCCATAGGCCTGCAAGGCATCGCCGATCGCGACCTTGCCGGCTTCGTTACGGGTAAGTCCTGAGCTGTTGCTGACGGGCACAGCCAATTCGGCCAACTCCACGGCTTGCTCGTCGGGCTTGTCCGCGATGTACTGAGTCAGCAGGCGTGCCAGATGAGCGCGTTCATCCAGGGCGCCAATCGCTTGCCTGGCTGTGTGCACGCGAGTGTCGAGCTCAGCCTTCTTTTCGGGGGCTGACCAGTGCGCGGCTGCCAGTGCTTGCTGAGCTTGCGTCACGTTGTTATCGCCAGCGGGTGGTTGCACCCCGTACCAGCGCATGACTGCGTTGCGCGAAAAAGTGCTGCCGGTAAGGCCTGCATACAGTAACCCCGCCCCGTCAGGATCAAGACTTCGGGCAGCGGCGCGCAACCTTGCACTGGCTTCCCACCAACCGGATGCATCACTGGTGGTAAATGTATGCACGCTGGTAACACCGTCACGGGTTACGCTGCCCGTCACCGAGTCAGGCTTGATGACCACCGTCGACAACGCCATGCCCTTGTTCAGGAACCAGCTTTGGAGTTCAGGCGTATTGAACGCGTGACGGTAAGCATCGAACAGCGGATAAATCGTGGTGTTGGCTGCCAGGTTGACTCTGCGGTCTGCCGCTTGACGCAAGGCCTGGCTGCCCAGCGCCGTTTGTAGGTCGCGGTCGGCGGTTGAGGCGGCCTGGGCAGAAACCTTGGGCAGCGCAGGGAGTGTCCAGTTCGAAGACGAACCGGGTTCCAGGCTGCGTTTGCTGCGAGTCCCCATGTCGAGCGCGGGGCCGGGGGCTGGTGCTGGTGGCGGCACCGGTGGGGTGAGCGTGCGATCGCGAAAGAGTGGCGAGATGTTCGACATTTCTAGTTCCTCTGTACCAGTAAGCGGCAAGAGCTCTCGTCCCTAAGAACTGTCTAGGGAGCAATGTACGAACCTGGATCTAACCTGGGTGTAAGCAAACTCCCAAAACAGCTAAGGCAGTGAGAGAGTTTGCTATGCGCAGTGCCACGATTTACAAGATCCGGTAGAGCAACCTTTCAATCCGCACCCGGCTGACCCGTCGCAGGAACTTGCCGACTGCCGGCGGATAATCCACCAGGGTCTGCAAGCTTTGATACCGCTCGATGCGCGTGGTGTGCTGGAAGATTTGCGCCAACTCAGTACGCCGTGGCGCCAGCCATTGGCCTTGGGGGTCATCGATCAGCAGGGCATTTTCCAGATCCAGACGGAACGCCCGTGGGTTGAGGTTGTTGCCGGTCAGCAAGGTGTAACGCTGGTCGACCCACATACCCTTAAGGTGATAGGTATTGTCACCGTCACGCCACAGATGCAGGTTCAACTGGCCACTGTCGATCATCGGCTGATGGCGTTTGGCGAAGCGGCGCAGGCTGATTTCATACAGGTAAGGCAACGCCGAGATCACCTTGAACGGCTCGCTGGGCGGGATGTAGAAATCGTTGGCGGTTTTGTCGCCGACGATGATGTCGACCTTCACCCCGCGCGCCAGGGCGCGGTTTATTTCGCGGGTCACCGGCAGCGGCAGGTTGAAATACGGTGTACAGATGGTCAACTGATGCTGGGCACTGGCGATGAGTTCGAGGATGACCCGGTTCAACGGGTTGTTCTTGCCCACCCCCAGCAACGGGCTTACTGACAAGTGCCCATTGGGCAGCAAACCTGTGGTGGTGTCGTAGGTCGCGTGCTTCAAGCGGCTGCGCAAGTCACCGATGTCATTGCGCAGGCTGCGGGTGGTCGGCAGGTTCGGCAAGTCCAGGCGATGCACGGCCTTGGACGCGACCAGGCCGTGTTCCACCAAGTGTTGCATCGAGTCAGCCAAGGGCTTGCTGTGGATCAGGTGATAGCGGTCAAAGCGGTATTTGTCGAACTTGTGCAGGTACACATTGTTCAGGCTGGCGCCGCTGTACAGCACGCTGTCATCGATCACGAAGCCCTTGAGGTGCAACACGCCGAACAGTTCGCGAGTTTGCACCGGCACGCCGTACACCGGCACTTCGCTGGCCTGGGAGTGGGTCATGGCCTGGTACCAGGCGCTGTTGCCCGGCTGCTTGCCGGCGCCGATCAGGCCGCGCTGGGCGCGCAACCAGTCAACCACCACCACGATATCCAACTCGGGCCGTGCTGCCTTGGCGGCGTGCAAGGCGGCGTAGATTTCCTGCCCCGCTTCGTCCTGCTGCAAGTACAGCGCAACGATGTAGATGCGCTGTGTGGCCTGGGCGATTTTTTCCAGCAGGCACTGGCGGTACGCAGCGGCACCGGACAGCACGTCGATGGCATCGGGAGACAGCGGGAAACCACGCAGTTTAGGCAACAGGGAGCGTTTGAAGAACGACGGCATAAGGCTCGCAATGGGTCGAATCCGAAGAGGCACAGAGCTTACACCATGGGGCTGCTCAGGTCTCGTCGCGGCCAGTGGAAAAAATTTTATTGACCAAGAAGAACGATCGTTCTACTGTTCAGCCCATGAACAATATCGACAGCAACGAAACCCGCGACATTATCCTCGACGTCACCGAGAAGTTGATCTATCGCCACGGCATTGCCGCCACCGGCATGGAGTTATTGGTGAAAACCGCCGGCGTCTCGCGCAAAAGTATTTACCGTTACTTTGCCAACAAAGACGAACTGGTCATCGCCGCCCTGCAACGCCGCGACGCTCGCTGGATGCAGTGGCTACGCACTGAAGTGGAGCGCAGCGAAGGCAGTGGCGAGCGTCTGCTGGCGCTGTTCAGCGCACTCAAGACGTGGTTCGGCTCGGCAGACTTTCGCGGTTGCGCCTTTATCAACACCAGCGGCGAAACCGGCGACGCACAAGACCCGGTGCGCCTGTTGGCCAAGGCGCATAAACAAAAACTGTTCGAGTACGCACTTGAACTGTGTAAAGCACATGGCACCCCCGACCCCGAACGGCAGGCCGCGCACCTGCTGATCCTGATCGATGGCGCCATTACCGTTGCCCTGGTCATGGGCGATTCAACAGCGGCCGATAATGCGCAATGCATGGCGCGAACGTTATTGGGACTTTGAACGCACAGGCTGAGCAACTTTCGAAACCATCTTGGTATTAACAGGAGCTGCCCCATGTCATCGACAGCAGAACAACGCCCGCCACTGCCACCGTTTACCCGTGAATCGGCCATTCAAAAAGTGCGCCTGGCTGAAGACGGCTGGAACTCCCGCGACCCGCAACGGGTGTCGCTGGCGTATACCCTGGACACGCAATGGCGAAATCGCGCCGAATTTGCGCATAACCGCGAAGAGGCCAAGGGTTTTCTTACACGTAAATGGGCCAAGGAACTGGACTATCGCCTGATCAAGGAACTGTGGGCATTCACCGACAACCGTATTGCCGTGCGCTACGCCTATGAGTGGCACGACGACTCCGGCAACTGGTTCCGTTCCTATGGCAACGAGAACTGGGAATTCGACGAAAACGGCCTGATGGCCAATCGCTTTGCCTGCATCAACGATCTGCCGATCAAAGCAACCGAACGCAAGTTCCACTGGCCACTGGGCCGGCGCCCGGATGATCATCCGGGGTTGTCTGACCTGGGCCTGTAAGCGTTGCGGGAGCTGGCGTGCCAGCTCCCGCATTGGCCCATCAGCCTCTGTCAGTCCTGATTCAGCCCCACGCGATACAGCACGCCCTTGTCCTCGTCGGTCAGCACATACAGAAAGCCGTCCGGCCCTTGGCGCACATCGCGAATTCGCGCCTTCAACCCGCCCAGCAGGCGCTCCTCGTGGATCACCTTATCGCCATCGAACTGCAGGCGAATCAACTCCTGGCTGGCCAATGCGCCGATAAACAAGTTGTGATCCCAGGCTTTGAAACGGTCAGCGTCATAGAACGCCATGCCGCTGATGCCCGGTGACTTTTCCCAGACGTGATGGGGTTGCACAGTGCCCTCCACCGCCTTGCCCTTGGCTTCTGGAATTGGCGTCAGCGAATAGTTGATGCCGTGGGTTGCCAGGGGCCAACCATAGTTCTTGCCGCGCTCGATGATGTTGATTTCATCACCGCCGCGCGGGCCATGTTCGTTTTCCCAGATCGTGCCGCTCCAGGGGTTCAACGCCAGCCCCTGCGGGTTGCGCTGGCCGTAGGACCAGATCTCCGGGCGCACGCCCTGCTGGCCGACAAAGGGGTTGTCATCCGGCACACGACCATCCGGGTAAATGCGCACGACCTTGCCTTGCAACTTGTCCAGGTCCTGGGCCGTCGGGCGGTCATTGTTCTCGCCCAGGGTCACAAACAGGTAGCCATCGCGGTCGAACGCCAGCCGCGAGCCGAAGTGATTACCGGTCGACAGCTTGGGCTCCTGGCGCAATATCACTTTGAAGTCTTTGAGCCCGCTCAAGTCATCGGCCAAACGCCCACGCCCCACGGCGGTGCCGGCCTTGCCACCTTCGCCGCCGCCTTCGGCATACGACAGGTAGACCAGGCGGTCCTGCTTGAAGTCGGGCGACAGCACCACATCGAGCAAGCCGCCCTGCCCTTTGGCCCACACCTGCGGCACGCCGGTCAGCGGTGCAGTCAGCTTGCCGTCCGGGCTGACAAAGCGCAGGTGGCCAGGGCGCTCGGTCACCAAAAAGCCTTGCTTGTCCGGCAGAAACGCCACGGCCCAGGGGTGGTCGAGGCCCTTGGCTATTGGGGTGGCGGTGATGCTGCCTTGCTCACTGGGGAACTGCTGGGCATCCGCCGCCATGACGGCCGTCACGGGTAGCAGGGTTACGCAAATAGCGGCTAACAGGGTTTTGCGTAGAAACATAAGACAGAGTCCTTACCGGCGATTGCCGTTGGCGTCGTAAGTGGGCGCTTTGGGTTCAGTGGCAGGACGGCTCGGGGGCGCGTTACGCGTTGGGTAACGATTGCCGATACCGCCGTTTTCCACGGTCGGTGCAGGGCCGGTCGGCGCGGGTTGAACCCCGCGGGTGGTGGCCGGCGCATTGGGCTGGGTGCCCTGCATGCTGTTGGGGTTAGCCCGATGGATTGGGCTGTTATTGGTGTTGTAGCTGCCGGGCAAGTTTTGCGCCTGGGCCAATGGCGCGAGGGCCAGGCCCAGCGCGACTACGGCGAGGTAACGCACACAGCTGTTCATGACAAAGCCTCTTTGGGGCGAGTAGTACGTGCTTTCGATAACACGCTACGCCTTGGGTTCGGCTTTCGACATTAAATAGTTTCTCATCAGATGTAACACGATCTGTCCGCGCATCTGTCCGCGCATCTGCCAGCCGAAACTTTTGCGCCCGCCTGCGAGTCACCAGAACACCGACTCTTCTCAAGGAACCGCAACCATGCCAAGGGCAATCTGGAAAGGCGCCATCAGTTTCGGCTTGGTCCATATCCCGGTCTCGCTGGTCTCGGCCACGTCCTCCCAGGGCGTTGATTTTGACTGGCTGGACAAGCGCAGCATGGACCCGGTGGGCTACAAGCGCATCAACAAAACCACTGGCAAGGAGGTCACCAAGGACAATATCGTCAAGGGCGTGGCCTTTGAGAAAGGCCGCTACGTGGTGCTCAGCGAAGACGAGATTCGCTCGGCCCACCCCAAGTCGACCCAGACCATCGAAATCATCGCCTTTGTCGCCGCCGACCAGATCCCGCTGCAAAACATCGACACGCCCTACTTCCTGGCCCCGGACAAACGCGGTGGCAAGGTCTACGCGCTGCTGCGTGAAACCCTGAAGAAAACCGCCAAAGTCGCTCTGGCCAATGTGGTGCTGCACACCAAGCAGCACCTGGCAGCATTGATGCCGCTGGAGTCAGCGCTGGTCCTGGTAATGCTGCGCTGGCCCGCCGAAGTGCGCAGCCTTGACGAGCTGGAACTGGGCAGTGACGTGACCAAACCGACCCTGGCCAAAGGCGAATTGGACATGGCCAAGCGCCTGGTCGAAGACATGAGCGCCGACTGGCAGCCGGACGACTACCGTGACAGCTTCCAGGAAAAGATCATGGCGCTGGTGGCGAAGAAGGCCAAGGCCGGCAAGGTTGAAGACGTTGAAAGCCAGGCCGGCAGTGAAGAGCGCAAATCGGCCGATGTGATCGACCTGACCGAACTGCTCAAGCGCAGCCTGGCTGGCAAGCCTGCCGCGAAAAAGTCCGCAGCCAAAAAACCGGCCGCCAAAAAAACCAGCAAAAAGGCCTCTTGAGCCCGCCATCTGCAGGAGAACCCCATGGCCAAGCCCCTGAGCGAATACACGCGTAAACGCGACTTCGAGATCACCGCAGAGCCCGCAGGCGATGCGCCGACCGGTAAATCCAAGGCCTCGGCGCTGTCTTTCGTGGTTCAAAAACACGACGCGCGCAACCTGCACTATGACTTTCGCCTGGAACTCGATGGCGTGCTCAAAAGCTGGGCCGTGCCCAAAGGCCCGAGCCTGGACCCCAGCCAGAAACGCCTGGCGGTCCACGTTGAAGACCACCCACTGAGTTATGGCAACTTCGAAGGCAATATCGCCGCTGGCCAGTACGGTGCCGGTGATGTAATCGTGTGGGATCGCGGGGTCTGGCAACCTCACGACGATCCGCACAAGGCGTATGCAGCCGGCAAACTCAAATTCACCCTGGTCGGTGAAAAACTGTCCGGCGATTGGGCGCTGGTACGCACCCGCCTCAAGGGCAGCGGCGACAAGGAACAGTGGCTGCTGATCAAGGAAAAAGATCAGCAAGCCCGCCCGGCCGAAGACTACGACATCGTAAAGGCCCAGCCCAAAAGCGTGCTCAGCGACGCCACCGTCGGCAAGCCCGCGCCAGCGCCTGAACCGCGAGCCAAGCGCCAGAAAGCCAAGACCGCCCTGCCCGATCAATTCGCCCCACAACTGGCAACCCTGGTCGACCGCGCCCCGGCCGGCGACTGGCAATACGAGATCAAATTCGACGGCTACCGCATGCTGGCGCGAATTCGCGACGGCGACGTGCGCCTGTTCACCCGTAACGGCCATGACTGGACCGACCGATTGCCGCGCCAGGTCAAGGCCCTGCAAGCCCTAAAGCTCAAGGACAGCTGGCTGGATGGCGAAATGGTCAGCCTCAACGCCGACGGTTTGCCGGACTTCCAGGCCTTGCAAAATGCCTTCGATATCGGCCGTAGCCTGGATATCGTCTATTACCTGTTCGACGCTCCGTTTCTAAAGGGCCAAGACCTGCGTGAAGCCCCCGTGGAACAACGCCGTGCTGCGCTTAAATCCGCGCTGTCGGGCAGCCGCAGCAAATTGCTGCGGTTTTCCGAAGCCTTCGCCGCCAACCAACGCGACATCTTCGAAAGCGCCTGCGACCTGGCGCTCGAAGGTGTGATCGGCAAGCGCATCGGCAGCCCGTATGTGTCCAGCCGCAGCGCCGACTGGATCAAACTCAAATGCCGTCTGCGTCAGGAGTTCGTGATTGTCGGCTACACCCGCCCACAAGGCTCGCGCACCGGCTTCGGCGCGTTGCTGCTGGCGGTCAATGACGACCACGGCTTGGTGTATGCCGGGCGTGTCGGCACCGGGTTTGATCAGCACGCGCTCAAATCCATCTATGCCCAGCTCACACCTTTGGCGCGCAAGACTTCACCGCTGCAAAACCCGCTGACCAGCAGCCAGGCGCGTGGCGTGCACTGGGTGAAGCCCGAACTGGTCGGCGAAGTCAATTTCGCCGAATGGACCCGCGAAGGCGTAGTACGCCAAGCCGCGTTTATTGCGTTACGCAGCGACAAGCCGGTGGCGCAGATCATCCATGAGCAACCGCGCGCGGCCAAATCCCTCAAGCAGGCACCAGCGGCGAAAAAAACCGGCAGCGGCGTGAACATCACCCACCCAGATCGCGTGATTGACCCGCAAAGTGGCACGCAAAAGCAGCAGTTGGCAGACTTCTACGCCAGTATCAGCGATTGGATACTGCCGTTTTTGCGCCATCGGCCCGTGTCGCTTCTACGCGCCCCGGAAGGTATCGAAGGAGAACAGTTCTTCCAAAAACATGCCGAGCGCCTGGCCATTCCCCATATCAAACAGTTGGACCAGAGCCTCGACCCCGGCCATGCAAGGCTGATGGAAATCGACACCGCCAAAGCCCTGCTAGGCGCCGTACAGATGGGCACGATCGAGCTGCACACCTGGGGCGCGACTGCCGACAAAATCGAAACCCCGGACCTGTTTGTGCTCGACCTCGACCCGGACCCCGCACTGCCCTGGAAAAGCATGCTGGAAGCGGCGCAATTAACCTTGTCGGTGCTGGATGAATTGGGCCTTGAGGCATTCGTCAAGACCAGCGGCGGCAAAGGCCTGCACCTGGTTATTCCGCTGGCGCGCCGGGATGGCTGGGAGACGGTAAAGGCTTTTGCCAAAGCCATCGCGCAGTTTATGGCGCTGCAACTGCCTGAACGCTTTACCGCCACCAGCGGCCCGAAAAACCGCATTGGCAAGATCTTTATCGACTACCTGCGTAATGCCCGAGGCGCGAGCACCGTGGCCGCCTATTCAGTACGGGCACGCCCGGGCCTGCCGGTCTCGGTGCCGGTGAGCCGGGAGGAATTGAAGGGGTTACGCGGTGCGCAGCAGTGGACGGTGGCTAATCTGCATGAGCGTTTGGATACGCTCAAAGACGACCCTTGGGCCGGTTACGCCAACCGGCAAAAGATCAGCAAGAAGATGTGGGGCAAACTGGGGGCAGAGCCGCTGCGCTGACGGGTGTGGGAGGCCCCGCCACCTCTTCGATGTAGCGCTGTCGCGCATCAAACTGGTTCATCGTAAGGTTGAAGAACGCGGGCGGGGCAAAGGCCGTAACCAGCACTGGTGTGCCAGCACCCGAGTGGGAG
>NZ_CBFHAZ010000093.1:0-25698 GCF_965653655.1 Pseudomonas onubensis
GCTCGCGAATGCGGTGTATCAGTTAAAGATGCATTGACTGACACACTGCATTCGCGAGCAAGCCCGCTCCCACATTGGGATGGTATTTCAGGTTAGGACGGCGCGTGTTCGGGGCGTTGCTGACGCTGCGCCACCCAAAACTCCACCAGCTCACGCAACTGCGACAATTCCACCGGCTTGGCCATATGCCCATCCATGCCGGCCTGGCGTGCGCGCTCTTTATGTTCCGTGAGGATATGTGCCGTAAGCGCAACAACGGGTGTGCGAATACGCTGATGGCTGACTTCCCACGCGCGCAATTGCTGGGTGGCAGAGAAGCCATCGAGGATCGGCATTTCGCAGTCCATCAACACCAGGTCGTAACGCTGGGCCTTCATTGCCTCCAGCGCTTCTTCGCCGTTGCTGGCGGTGTCCGGGCTGAGGTTGAGCTTGCCGAGCATGCCGCGAATCACTTTGGTGGAGATGCTGTTGTCTTCGGCCACCAGGATCTTGAAATCACTCGGCACGGTCACCGCTGCCGGCGCGTTGAGCATAGGGCGCGGCGCAATTGCGCCTTTGCTGCGCTGGGTCAGTTCGTCGGCCAGGGTGGTCTTGAGCGTGTAGCCGGCCACCGGTTTGGCGAGGATGCGCTTGATCCCGCAGTTGCGCGCGATGATCTTGCTTGGCGCATTGCTGATGCCGGTGAGCATGATCAACAGGATGTCGTGGTTAAGACTCGGGTCTTCCTTGATCTTCGCCGCCAGTTGCATGCCGGTCATGCCGGGCATGTTCTGGTCCAGCAGCACCACGTCAAAGTAATCACGCAGGTGCGCCTTGGTGCGCAGCAGCGCCAGCGCTTCTTTGCCGGACGGCACGGCGCTGACGTTCAAGCCCCAGGCGGTGCATTGCTGCACCAGCACTTTGCGACAGGTGTCGTTGTCATCGACCACCAACACCCGCGCACCCTTGAGCGGCCCGTCGAGGTCGGAGGTCGGGTGCTCCAGGCGTTCCGGGTCCAGTGGCAGGGTCAGCCACAGGGTGCTGCCCTGGTGGCTGCCGCTCTTGATGCCGAACTCGCCGTTCATCAACAGGATCAACTGGCGGGCGATGACCAGGCCCAGGTGGCCGCTCAGGCGCGTGGCCGAGAGGAAGTTCTTGCTGTGCAGTTCGCTGTGCAGCAATGCGTCACGTTCGGCGGCGTCCATCGGCAGGCCGCTGTCTTGCACCGCGATGCGCAGCCGCGGCTTGGTACTGCGTTCGTCGAGGGCGACCACAATCAGCACTTCGCCTTCATCGGTTTTTTGCAGGGCGTTTTCCAGCAGGCTCAACAGCGCCTGGCGCAGGCGCGTGGGGTCGCCGCTGATCACGCGCGGTACCTGCGGCTGGATAAAGCTGATGAGTTCGACGTTCTGCTGTTCGGCCTTGGCGCGGAAGATACTCAAGCAGTCATCGATCAGCGCGTTGAGGTCAAATTGCACGTCGTCCAGTTCGATCTGCCCGGACTCGAGCTTGGAGATGTCGAGGATCTCGTTGATCAGCGTCAGCAGTTCATTGCCGGCGCTGTGGATGGTCTGCACATAGTCACGCTGCTTCACCGACAGCGGCGTGCCCAGCAGCAACTCGGTCATGCCCAGCACACCGTTCATAGGGGTGCGGATTTCGTGGCTGATCTTGGCCAGGAATTCGGCCTTGGCAGCGATTTCGGCGTTGCTGGCTGCCAGGTCGCGGCTGAGGCTGAAGCGGGCCTCGACAATGGCGCGCTGGCGTTCACCCAGGGCCAGGCTCATCAGCAAGCCGCTCAGGCAGATAAAGCTCAGCAGGGTCACGATCAAACCTTGCGGCGCCACCAGCGTCAGACCCAGCAGGGCGGGGAGGATGATCAGGGTGCCGATGTTGAACACCACCATCGCCACCACAAACAAGCGCGCCGGCCGGTAGCCTTTCTGCCAGTGGTAGGCCGAGACAAACAACATGCTCAAGCCCGCCAGGGCGACCAGCGCATAGGTGATGATGTTCAGCGGCAAGGTGTTGACGAACAACAGCAACAGGCCACACAGCACGATCAGCAGGATGTCGGCCATCAACAGCTTGTTCAGCGGGTGTGGGCCCAGGGGCATGAAGAAGCGATAGGCAAACATCAGCCCGCACGGCGCAGTCAGCAGCAGCGCGAGGTAAGCGCCCGGGGTCTGCACCGCGTGCCAGTTCGGCAGCCACGGCCCCACCAGATTGAGCAGCAGCGCCAGGCTCAGCATCAACAGTAATTCGCAGGCCGCCAGCCACAGGCTGCTGCGCGAGCGGTGGTAGGCGAAGCGTGTGAGGTTGTGCAGGATCAGCATCAGCAGGCAGCCGAACAGCAGGCCGTAGATCAGCGTCTGGGTCTGGTCGGCGGCGGCGAGCACGGCCGGTTCCAGGGTGATGTAGGGGCGCAGTTCGTGTTCCGAGACCAGGCGCAGGTACACCTCAAGGGGCTTCTGGCTCTGGGGCATCGGCAGCATGAAATCGCTGCTGGGCAGCGGGCGTTCCGTCTGTGGCTGGCGCGTACCGGTGCTTTGTTGCTCCACCAGCATGTCGCCGTCGAGCACATACAGGTTCAGGTGCGAGAGGTCCGGGGCGAATACGCGCAGCACTTGTTCGTGCTTGCCGGGTTGCAGCTTGAAGCGTACCCACAGCGCACCGTCCGGCTGCGCAGCGGTAATCCGGTCGAGTTCGATGGGGCTGAATTGATTGGTGTAGCGGGCGGAGCGGATGTCGCTCAGTTGCAGGTCGGCCTGTTCATCAAGCAATACTGCCCAACCACTGCCTTGCGCGGCGGCCTGGGCCGGGAACAAGCAGAGCAGGGTCAGCAAGCTGACTGTAAAACCTATGGCGATCCTGAGCCAGCGCACGGCGAAATCCCTTCGTAGGTTGATGCACGGGTTAACTATGCGCGGGGCGACATGGGTACGGCAAGGGCCAAAGGCCCTTACCTAACCGAACGGATAGCTACGCAAGCGTAGCTGTTCAGTTGCTCTCGCCGCGTTCACGGGCAATGGCGCGATAGCCGATGTCCGTGCGGTAGAAGCAGCCTTTCCAGTCGATTTTTGCCGCCAGTTTGTACGCCTGCTGTTGCGCGGCGTCGACACTGGCACCCATTGCTGTGGCGCACAATACACGGCCACCTGCGGTTACAACTTTGCCGTCCTTGAGCGCGGTGCCCGCATGGAACACCTTGCCTTCCAGCGTAGCAGCCGCATCCAGACCTTCAATCACATCGCCCTTGGCGTAGTCGCCAGGGTAACCACCGGCCGCCAGCACGATGCCGACACTCGGGCGCGGGTCCCACTGCGCTTCAACCTTGTCCAAGGCCTGGGCCAGGGCGGCTTCCACCAGCAGCACCAGGCTCGATTGCAGACGCAGCATCACCGGTTGGGTTTCCGGGTCGCCGAAGCGGCAGTTGAACTCGATGACTTTCGGGTTACCGGCTTTGTCGATCATCAGGCCAGCGTAGAGGAAACCGGTGTACACATTGCCTTCGTCGGCCATGCCGCGCACGGTTGGCCAGATCACCAGGTCCATCACGCGTTTGTGCACGTCGGCGGTGACGACCGGGGCAGGGGAGTAGGCACCCATGCCACCGGTGTTCGGGCCGCTGTCGCCATCGCCCACTCGTTTGTGGTCTTGGCTGGTGGCCATCGGCAGCACGTTCTTGCCATCGACCATCACGATGAAGCTGGCTTCTTCGCCGTCGAGGAATTCCTCGATCACCACACGCGAGCCTGCATCACCAAACGCGTTACCGGCGAGCATGTCGCGTACGGCGTCTTCGGCTTCCTGCAAGGTCATGGCGACGATCACGCCTTTACCGGCGGCCAGGCCATCGGCCTTGATCACGATCGGTGCGCCTTTTTCACGCAGGTAAGCCAGGGCCGGCTCGATCTCGGTGAAGTTCTGGTAGTCGGCGGTCGGGATCTTGTGGCGAGCCAGGAAGTCCTTGGTGAAGGCTTTGGAGCCTTCCAGCTGCGCGGCACCGGCGGTTGGGCCGAAGCAGTCCAGGCCACGGCTGCGGAACAGGTCCACAACGCCGGCAACCAGCGGTACTTCCGGGCCGACGATGGTCAGGGAAACATTCTTTTGCGCGAAGTCGGCCAACTGCTCAAGGGCCAGCACGTCGATAGCGACGTTTTCGCACTTGCCTTCAATGGCGGTGCCGGCGTTGCCGGGGGCGACGAAAACCTTCTGGACGCGTGGGTCCTGGGCAACTTTCCAGGCCAGGGCGTGTTCACGGCCACCGCTGCCAATGATCAAAACATTCATTTCAAAACCCTCGTTAGGATGATCGTTCCCACGCTCTGCGTGGGAATGCCTCTACGGACGCTCTGCGTCCGAGGGACGCGGAGCGTCCCTGGCTGCGTTCCCACGCGGAGCGTGGGAACGATCAATCAGTGGCGGAAGTGGCGCATGCCGGTGAAGACCATCGCGATGCCCGCTTCATCAGCGGCTGCGATCACTTCTGCATCACGCATCGAGCCACCCGGTTGGATCACGGCGGTCACACCGGCTTTCGCGGCATTGTCCAGGCCGTCACGGAACGGGAAGAACGCGTCGGAAGCCATCACCGAACCCACGACCTGCAAGCCTGCGTGTTCTGCCTTGATCGCGGCGATACGCGCCGAGTTGACGCGGCTCATCTGGCCGGCGCCGACACCAATGGTCTGGCGGTTCTTGGCGTAGACAATGGCGTTGGATTTAACGTACTTGGCCACTTTCCAGGCGAAGATCAGGTCGTTGATCTCTTGCTCGGTCGGGGCGCGTTTGGTCACGACTTTGAGGTCTTCGCTGCCGATCATGCCGATGTCGCGGCTCTGCACCAGCAAGCCACCGTTGACACGCTTGTAGTCCCAGGCAGCGGCGCGGTCCGCCGACCACTCGCCACAGGCCAGCAGACGCACGTTGGCTTTGGCGGCGACGATGGCGCGCGCTTCTTCACTCACCGAAGGGGCAATGATCACTTCAACGAACTGGCGCTCAACGATCGCCTTGGCGGTCTCGGCATCCAGTTCGCGGTTGAAGGCAATGATGCCGCCAAACGCGGATTCAGTGTCGGTGGCGTAGGCCAGTTCGTAGGCCTGGCGAATGCCGCCTTCTGCGTCCGGGCTCACGGCCACGCCGCACGGGTTGGCGTGCTTGACGATCACGCAGGCTGGCTTGACGAAGCTCTTCACACATTCCAGCGCGGCGTCGGTGTCGGCCACGTTGTTGTAGGACAGTTCTTTGCCTTGCAGTTGGGTCGCGGTGGCGATGCCGACTTCAGCAGGCTTGGCCTCAACGTAGAACGCCGCGCTCTGGTGCGGGTTCTCGCCGTAGCGCATTTCCTGGGCCTTGATGAACTGGCTGTTGAAGGTGCGCGGGAACTGGCTGCGGCCTTCGGTGCTGAGGGTTTCAGCCGCTTGATTCACGGTGCCCATGTAGTTGGCGATCATGCCGTCGTAGGCGGCGGTGTGTTCGAACGCCTTGAGCATCAGGTCGAAGCGCTGGGCGTAAGTCAAACCGCCGGCTTTCAGACTTTCCAGTACGTTGGCGTAGTCGCTGGCGTTGACCACGATGGCCACGTCTTTGTGGTTCTTGGCAGCGGAGCGAACCATGGTCGGGCCGCCGATATCGATGTTCTCGATGGCGGTTGGCAGGTCGCAGCCTGGCTTGTTGATGGTGGCTTCGAACGGGTAAAGGTTAACGGCTACCAGGTCGATCGGCTTGATGCCGTGTTCGCTCATGATGGCGTCATCGATACCGCGACGACCGAGGATCCCACCGTGGATTTTCGGGTGCAGGGTCTTGACCCGACCGTCCATCATTTCTGCGAAACCGGTGTAGTCCGCGACTTCTACTGCGGCCACGCCGTTGTCCTGCAGCAGTTTGAAGGTCCCGCCTGTGGAGAGGATTTCCACGCCCAGGGCTTCCAGCTCCCGGGCAAATTCGAGGATCCCGGTCTTGTCGGAGACACTGATCAAGGCGCGGCGGATCGGCAGGCGGGTGGTCTGGTCGGTCATTTCAATTTCCATCAAAAGCAAAGGAGTCAGCAAAAAAGGCGACCGTTTTTACGCGGGCGCCTTTCTGGTTTGATTGAATGCTTACAGCAAATCGTATTGTTTGAGCTTTTTGCGCAAGGTGCCACGGTTGAGACCCAGCAGCTCACTGGCTTTGGTCTGGTTGCCCTTGACGTAGTTCATCACGCTTTCGAGCAGCGGCGCCTCGACTTCGGAGAGCACCAGGTTGTACACGTCCGTGACGGAAGCGCCCTCAAGGTGGGCGAAATAATTGTGCAGCGCCTTCTCGACACTCCCACGAAGGGTCTGACCTTCTTCGCTCGGCGTGTTGAGGTGCTGTTTCAAATTGACGTTGTCGCTCACGGGTGCTGTTCCACTCACTAAAGTCTCGGTCATCATCGTCATGCGGCCACCCCCTCTCCATCCCCTGTTCCCAGGCTCTTGTCACGTTCGGCGAAGAACTCACGAACGGTGGCGACCTGTGCCTGCGTTTCATCCAAACGATTGAACTGAGCGCGGAATTCCTTGGCGCCCGGCAAGGTGGCGAGATACCAGCCGACATGCTTGCGAGCAATGCGTACTCCCATCACGTCTCCATAGAAGGCGTGCAGGGCGGCCAGATGCTCTAGCAGAATACGTTCCACCTCGATCAACTCCGGTGCCGGCAAGACTTCGCCGGTACGCAGAAAGTGTTCGATCTCACGAAAAATCCATGGCCGCCCCTGGGCGGCCCGGCCAATCAACAAGCCATCGGCGCCGGTTGCGTGCAGCACGCGCCGGGCTTTCTCGGCTGAGTCGATATCGCCATTGGCAAAGACCGGGATCGACACCGCCTGCTTGATCGCGGCAATGGTGTCGTACTCGGCAACACCTGTGTAAAGGTCGGCGCGGGTGCGGCCATGCACCGCCAGCGCTGTAATCCCGGCCTGTTCAGCGATCTTCGCCACTGTCAGGCCATTTTTGTTGTCCCGGTCCCAGCCGGTACGAATTTTCAGGGTGACCGGCACATCCACTGCGGCGACAACGGCCTGCAGGATCTCGGCTACCAACTGCTCATCTTTCAACAATGCGGAACCGGCGGCCTTGTTGCAGACCTTCTTGGCCGGGCAGCCCATGTTGATGTCGATGATCTGTGCGCCCAACTCCACGTTGGCTCGGGCCGCATCTGCCAGCATTTGCGCATCACCCCCGGCGATCTGCACCGAGCGGGGCTCGGGATCACCTTCGTGGATCATGCGCATCCGCGATTTGCGGGTGTTCCACAAGCTCATGTCGCTGGTGACCATTTCAGAGACTACTAGACCCGCGCCCAAACGCTTGCACAGCTGACGAAAGGGCTGGTCGGTGACGCCCGCCATCGGGGCGAGGATCAAGCCGTTTTGCAATGTGTATGGGCCGATGCGTACCGCCGACATAGGACTTCCCTGTTGTGGGGCCGGATCATTAGAGTTCGAAAAAGGGTTGGCATGATACCCGCTCTCGATGACTGGATAAAGGCTGAATTGGATAAAATCTGAACAGTTATTTCTTTATCGCCGCCGGTTTGGTTGCGCACGGCAAAGTCAATAATTTGCCGTCAAACCTCAGAACCTGCGCCGGTTCACTCGGGCGAGTGAAAACTCAGGCTGTAATTCACGGCTTTGTTGCCTGGGTCAAGGATATCCAGGGAGATGTGGATCGGTGTCTGCGAAGGCATTTCGCTGACACCGGCCAATTCACCACTCAGGTATTCGCCGGGTTTGAAGCGACGACTGGCGATCAGACTGCCGTTCATGTCGGCAAAACGCAGTTCCAGCAGCGGGAAGGGCTGGGAGAACGTTGCCCGGTTATAGATGATCGCATCCACCACCAGCGCCCCGGCAAACTCCGGGTTGCTGCGTACCACCAGGTTGCTGCTCTTGATATGGGCGATATCGACCCGCGATGGCACCGTGCAACCCAAGGATGGGCATAGCTGCTGGAACCATGGGCGGTAGGCATCCTGGCGGGCCAGGTCGTCGAATTGATAAGCGATGTACTGGCCGGCAAGGCCTGCGGCGGCGATCAGCACCAACAGGATCCAGACCAGTCGACGGCCCCAGCCGGACGGGCGCTTTTGGGCGTAAAGGTGCAGCGGGTCGTCTTCCAGGTCCTGGAGCAGATCGTCGTGAACGCTGGCCTCGGGGCGCGTGCGCTTGCGACGCGGTTGCGGGCTATCTTCGGGTTCCGGTTCGTCCAGGGCCTTGGTCAAGGGCGTGAACGGCGGGTCGATATCGTCATCTTCAACGTGAGGCGCCGAGCGCAATGGCGGTTCATCGTCGATGTCGTCAAGTCGAAATGACATGGAGGGTTCGGTGCGCTGACGTGTCGCAGTGGCCGGTTCCGGCTCATCCTCGGGCGCTGGGGTGCGTTCCTCGGGCGGTTCACTGAACAGGCTGGCGGCCCACTTCTCTTCCTCGGCCTTGACGGTGCCGCGTGTGGCACTCAGGGCATCTTCAGGCTGGCGACGGTCGGCGGATGCCTGGCGACGCTCCAGCTTGGCCAGTTCTTCATCCAGGTCCAAGTTGTCCAGGTCCAGCTCTTCGGCGTTCCACTGCTTCTGGCTGATGGCCCGTGGGGCCTCGGCGGACGGCTCGGCGGCTTTTTCGGCAATGGCCGGCTGCTCAGGCGCAGGCACCTGGCCGCGTTGCTCCAGCAACTGGCGAGCGGCGTTGAACACTTGCAGGCACGAGCCACAGCGCACCACGCCACGGGCCACACTCAATTGTGCGTGGCTGACGCGAAAGCGGGCTTGGCAATGTGGGCACTGGGTGACGAAACTGTCGGTCATGCGGCCATCCGATTCAGGCAAGCGCTCATTCTAGCGCCGACGACCACTGATGCGTACCCAGCCATCACGGTTGGCGATCGGGTCCAGTTCGAAATCCTTGGCGTAGGCAGCGGCCACGTCTTCGCCTTGCTCGGCGAGGATACCCGACAGCGCCAGACGCCCGCCCGGCTTGACCAGGCTCGACAGTTGCGGCGCCAGCGACACCAGCGGCCCGGCAAGGATATTGGCCACCAGCACATCGGCCTGTACCTGGGGCAAATCTTCCGGCAGGTAGAGTGGGAATTTGCCTTCAGCAATGTGATTGCGCCCGGCGTTATCGCGGGAGGCTTCCAGGGCTTGCACGTCGATATCGGTGCCGACCGCTTGCTTGGCACCCAGCAGCAGCGCGGCAATCGCCAGGATCCCCGAGCCGCAGCCGAAATCCAGCACGTTGCAGTCGCTCAAGTCCTGGCCGTCCAGCCATTCCAGGCACAGTGCGGTGGTGGGGTGGGTGCCGGTGCCGAACGCCAGGCCCGGGTCCAGCAGCAGGTTGACGGCATTTGGTTCAGGCGCGGCGTGCCAGCTTGGCACGATCCACAGGCGCTGGCCGAAACGCATCGGCTGGAAGTTGTCCATCCAGCTGCGTTCCCAGTCCTGGTCTTCGATCACTTCGCTGTGATGCTCCGGCAGCGGGCTGCCGGTGAGCAATTGCATATGGGCCAGCACGGCGGCGGCATCGGTGCCGTCTTCGAACAGGGCCAGCAGGTGGGTGTGGGACCACAGCGGCGTGGTGTTGAGTTCCGGTTCGAAGATCGGTTGGTCTTCGGCATCCATGAAGGTCACCGACACGGCGCCGACTTCGAGGAAAGCGTCTTCGTAGGTTTCGGCTTGTTCTGGGCTGATGGCGAGACGGACTTGCAGCCAAGGCATGGCGGGCACCTTTGAAAAAATGAGTGTGCGACGGCTGGGTCGCGAAAGCGCGCAAGTTTACGCGAGCGCAGGCCAGAAGACGACTGTACTAACTGCACACCGACCAAATGTGGGAGCGGGCTTGCTCGCGAAGGCGTTGGGTCAGTCGCCTTATGTTCCAGCTGACCTACCGCTTTCGCGAGCAAGCCCGCTCCCACAGGGGCAATGTGTCTATTCAGAAAAAAACGGTGTGCCACAAACAACAAAGCCGCCCGAAGGCGGCTTTGTTGGGTGGAGCACTTACTGGTTGGCCAGCTTGTGTTCCAGGTAGTGAATGTTCACACCACCTTCGCAGAAGCCTTCATCGCGGACCAGATCCCGATGCAGCGGGATGTTGGTCTTGATGCCGTCAACCACGATTTCGTCCAGGGCATTGCGCATACGGGCCATGGCCTCGTCGCGGGTGGCGCCCCAGGTGATCAGCTTGCCGATCAGCGAGTCGTAGTTGGACGGAACCTTGTAGCCGCTGTACAGGTGCGAATCCACACGCACGCCGTTGCCGCCCGGCGCGTGGAAATGCTTGACCAGGCCAGGGCTTGGGATAAAGGTTTTCGGGTCTTCGGCGTTGATCCGGCACTCCAGGGAGTGGCCGTGGATCTTCACGTCGTCCTGGGTAAAGGACAGCACGTTACCGGCGGCGATGCTCAGCATCTCCTTGACGATGTCGATACCGGTGACCATTTCCGAAACCGGATGCTCTACCTGCACACGAGTGTTCATCTCGATGAAGTAGAAGCGGCCGTTCTCGTAGAGGAACTCGAAGGTACCGGCGCCACGGTAGTTGATGTCGATGCACGCCTTGACGCAGCGAGCCAGTACTTCCTGGCGCGCGGTTTCGTCCAGGCCCGGTGCCGGAGCTTCTTCCAGTACCTTCTGGTGGCGACGTTGCAGCGAGCAATCGCGGTCGCCCAGGTGGATGGCGTGGCCCTGGCCGTCGGACAGAACCTGCACTTCCACGTGACGTGGGTTGGTCAGGTACTTCTCCAGGTAGACCATCGGGTTGCCGAACCAGGCAGCCGCTTCGGAGCGGGTCTGCTTGGCAGCTTCGATCAGGTCTTCTTCCTTGTGCACCACACGCATGCCGCGACCACCACCGCCACCGGCGGCCTTGATGATCACCGGGTAACCGACTTCGCGACCAATGCGCAGGGCGGTTGCCTCGTCTTCCGGCAGTGGGCCGTCGGAACCTGGAACGGTTGGCACGCCGGCTGCGATCATGGCGTCCTTGGCCGACACCTTGTCGCCCATCAGGCGAATGGTTTCGGCTTTAGGGCCGATGAAGGCGAAGCCGGATTTTTCCACCTGTTCGGCGAAATCGGCGTTTTCCGCGAGGAAGCCGTAGCCTGGGTGGATGCCATCAGCGCCGGTCACTTCAGCGGCCGCGATGATGTTCGAGACTTTCAGGTACGAGTTCGTGGCCAGTGGCGGGCCGATGCAAATGCTTTCGTCCGCCAGTTTCACGTGCATCAATTCGGTATCGGCCGTCGAGTAAACAGCGACGGTCTTGATGCCCTCTTCCTTACAGGCGCGCAGGATACGCAGCGCGATCTCGCCGCGGTTGGCGATCAGGACTTTTTGCAGTTTCTTCGCAGGTTTCAACATCGAAGGCGCTCCGCGGTTCAAACGATGGTGAACAGCGGCTGGTCGTACTCAACCGGCTGACCGTTTTCTACCAGGATGGATTCGATGACGCCGGCTTTTTCAGCAGTGATGTGGTTCATCATTTTCATCGCTTCAACGATGCAGATGGTGTCGCCCACTTTCACGGTTGCGCCGACTTCAACGAAGGCTGGCGAGGTCGGTGCCGGGGTGCGGTAGAAGGTACCGACCATTGGCGACTTGACCACGAAGCCATTCAGCACAGGTGCGGCTGGGGCGGCAGGTGCAGCGGCAGCAGCGGGTGCGGCGGCAGGTGCGGCAGCCGGAGCGGGTGCTTGCATCTGTGGCGCGTAGAACTGTTGAGCCGGGGTCTTGCTGTGACGGCTGATCCGTACGGATTCTTCGCCTTCCTTGATTTCCAGCTCGTCGATACCGGATTCTTCCAGCAGTTCGATCAGTTTCTTAACTTTACGGATATCCATGAATCATCAACTCCCAAGGGTCGGTCAGGGGCGCTTGGCCGGTTGTTCAAGTTGTTCCAGGGCGGCCTCCAGGGCCAGTCGGTAACCGCTGGCGCCAAGGCCGCAGATCACACCTACCGCTACATCGGAGAAGTAGGAGTGATGGCGGAAAGCTTCGCGTTTGTGCACGTTCGACAAATGCACTTCGATAAATGGGATGCTCACCGCCAGCAGCGCGTCACGTAATGCAACGCTTGTATGCGTAAAAGCGGCAGGATTGATCAGGATAAAGTCCACGCCTTCGCCACGCGCGGCATGGATGCGATCAATCAATTCGTACTCGGCATTGCTTTGCAGGTACAGCAAATGGTGGCCGGCTTCACGCGCCCGGCGTTCCAGATCAAGGTTGATCTGTTCCAGGGTCACCGCCCCGTAGACGCCCGGTTCACGGGTGCCGAGCAGGTTCAGGTTGGGTCCGTGAAGAACCAGTAAGGTCGCCATCGGCTGTTCCTTGTTATTGATGTGGGTGCGTCAGAACCCGGCGACTATGCCGCAAAGCCTTTGTGACTGTCCAGTTCTATGCAGTAGGCGGCACGATTAGCGATGTTTGCGCAAAATTTGTGACTGTGAGGCTGGATTTGGTCAGTGATTGATCGTTCCCACGCTCCGCGTGGGAATGCCGCCCCGGACGCTCCGCGTCCCGCTCTAAAGTCGTGACGCAGAGCGTCACAGGATGCATGCCCACGCAGAGCGTGGGCACGATCTCGATCGCATTAGACGCGAAACGCTTGCACGGCAGTGTTCAGCTGCCCACCCAGTTCCAGCAGATGCTCACCCTGGCTGCGCCCTTGGCCGATGCGCAGCAAATTATCCTCGCCCAGTTGGTGAATGCGCTCGCTGTTGTCACGAATCTCACTGACGGCGCCACTCTGCTGCGCGGTCACATCGGCAATGCGCACGGCGGTGTCGGAAATGGTCTGGATCGCCCCGACGATTTCATCCAGCGCGCCGTCGGCCGCCTGGGCCTGCTGGGCGGTGGCTTCGGCGTGTTCGACCTGCGCGCGCATGCCCTGCACCGACTGGTGGGCGGCGCTTTGCAGGCCGGTGATCAAACCCTGGATTTCAGCGGTGGCGCCCGCCGTGCGCTGGGCCAGGGTGCGCACTTCGTCAGCCACCACGGCAAAGCCACGCCCGGCTTCACCGGCGCGCGCAGCCTCGATGGCGGCGTTAAGGGCCAGCAGGTTGGTCTGGTCGGCAATCGAGCGAATCACGGTGAGCACGCCGCCGATGGTGGCGGATTCTTCCGCGAGTTTTTCGATCATCTGTGCGTTTTGCTGCACTTCACCCACCAGGGCATGCAAGCCGGTGAGGCTCAGGCCGATCACCCGTTGGCCTTGTTCCACGGCCAGGCCCGCACTGCGGCTGGCACCCGCAGCCTGGCTGGCATCGCCGGCCACTTGCTGGATGGTGGCTTCCAGTTCGCCCAACGAGTCGCGGATCTGTGCGGTATCACCCGCTTGACGCTGCGCACCATCATGCAAGCCGCTGCTCAGCTCGGCCAAGGCGCGGCTGCTACCGGCGACTTCTTCGGCATTCCCGCGAATGGTGCCCACCAGGTCCACCAGGTAAGCGCGCAGGCGGTTCAGCGAAGCCTCAATATCGTGCAGTTCGCGGTTGGTCTTGCCCAACGCAATCGGCTGGCTGAAATCACCTTCGGCCCAGGTCGACAGGGCTGGCGCCAGGTTGGTCAGCACCCGCGCCAGGCGCCGTTGCAGGGTGTCGATCAGCAGCGCAATCAGCAGGATCAGGCCGATCATCAGGCCTTGTAACAGGCGCACTTCACCCTGGATCCTGGCATGTTGGGCACGCACCACCGGCTCCAGACCCGAAATAGCCTGTTGCACGGCGGCAATTTTCAGGTGGGTGGCGGTCGCCAGTGCGGTGCGCTGCTGGATTTGCTCGCGGGTACGCTGGAGTTCGGCAGGGTAGCGGGCCAACAGGCTGTTGAGTTCACGCTTGAGGTCGACGCCAGTATCTTGGACTTCGGCTTTTGCACTGTTTTCCAGGCCCATCATGGCGGAAAAATCATCGGCGCTGGATTCGCTGCTGGCCTTTACACCCAGCAACGGCAGCGCCGCCAACAGGTCGGCCTGGGTGCGGATACTGGCGACTTCGCGTTCCACGTCATCGGCCAACTCCGCGCGCCCGCTGCTGACCAGTTTGTCGCGGGCCAGGGACAGTTTGCCCACGTGCTGGGACGCAGCCAGCAAGGGTGGCAGGTAGCGAGCGGCATCTGGCGAGTTGACGCCTGTGGCGTATTGGCTCAGTTGCTCCAGATTTGCGCCCAGCTCACGCTCGGCTTGCAGCAGCAGGGCTTGCGGGTCGCCTGCCAGTTTGCCGGCGGCGAGCAGCTCGGTTTTGCTGAAAGTGTCCAGGTCCACCAGGCTGGGGCGCAGGTTTTGCGCAAGCTCTGCCGGCAAATCGTCCAGATGTTGCAACAGGTTTTCCAGGCTTTGACTGGCGCTGCTCAAACGCAGGGCATCGCCGCTGGAAAGGTAGTCGTCAATGTTGCGCGCGGCCTGGTTCTGGAAGGTCTGCGACAGGCCCAGGTAGCGCTCCATCAACAGATACGGCCGTTCCAGTGCGCGTTGCGACCACCATAGCGTCGCCCCAAGGGCCAGGCACACGGCCACCAGCAGAAGAGTATTGAGATTGGTCAGCAGCTTCAGGCGCATGCGTGGTTTCAACCGACAGCAAAAGATAAGTGCCTGAAGTTATTGCGTTTGCATTACAAAGTTATGACGGATTCGGTGGATTCCGGTGAAAAGATGGCACTTTGCTTTGACGTGCGAGCGGCTTGCACGCGGTTGCGTCCTGCGTTCTTGGCGCGGTACAGCGCCTCGTCGGCCTGGGCGGCCATCATCAGGCTGTCGGAACCGTCGCACAGCTCCACCAGCCCGGCGCTGAAGGTGCACCATAAATCCTGCGGTTGGGCCGGGTAATGAATTTCGGCAAAGCGCCCACGGATTTCGTCCAGCACCTTGCAGGCCGATTCCAGGTCGGTGTCGGGCATCACGATGGCGAACTCTTCGCCGCCGTAGCGCCCGATGTAGTCGGTTTTGCGCAGGCGCTGCTTGAGAAACAGCGCCAGGCTCTTGATTACGCGGTCGCCCATGGGGTGGCCGTGGCTGTCATTCACGCGTTTGAAGTGGTCGATGTCGAGCATCGCAAAGCTCAGCGGCTTGTTCTCGCGGCGGGCGCGGAAGCTGCAGTCTTCGAGCAATTGCAGGATATGGGTGTGGTTGTACAGCCCGGTCAGGCTGTCGCGCACCATGCGCGCCTTGAGGTTGCGGGCACGGGCGGCGCGGTTGCGTACGGTGGTGATCAGGTGGCGTGGTTTGATCGGCTTGGTGAGGAAGTCATCGCCGCCTTCGCTCATGGCGTCCAGCTGCTTGTCCAGATCGTCTTCGGCCGACAGGTAAATGATCGGCACACTGACGTAGCGGTCGTTGTGGCGGATCACCTTGGCCAGTTCGGTGCCGGTACAGGCAGGCATATACATGTCGAGGATGATCAGGTCCGGCTGGAAATCCGCCAGCTCGGCCATGGCCTGGATCGGTTCGATCAAGGTGCGCGTGACAATGCCGGCGCTGTTGAGCAGGCGTTCGGTGTGCAGCGCCTGTGCCCGTGAGTCATCGATGATCAGCACTTTATAAGGTTCGTACTGCGCGACGCAGGTGAGCACTTCGATCTTTTCCAGCAGGCTCGACGCTTCCAGGGTGCCGGTGAGGAACTCCTGGCCACCAGCACGCACGGCGGCCAGGCGCGTTGGAGTGTCGGTTTCGTGCAGGCTGAAAAACAAAAGCGGCAGCTTTTGCTCGAGGCCTTCCTGGGCTTCGGCGGCCAGCTTGAGACCCAGCCCCGCGCCGCAGAAGTCCACATCCATCACAATCGCCGACGGCAGGCGCTCGGCCAGGGACGCACGAAACGCCGCCACGCTGTCCAGTGACTGGGCGCTCATGCCAAAGAATTCCAGCTGCTTGGCCAAGCGTTCGGCGCGGTCGTGATCGGCCAGCATCACATAGATGGGCTTGCGCATCGGCGGCAGAAAGGTTTGTTCCAACTGGTCGCCCTGACGCAGGCCGGTGCGGGACAGGCGTTGCATCAGGCGGTTGAGTTCGGTGATGACCTGGCTGCTCAGGCGGCCGCGATTTTCGTCCACCGCCTTGAGCGATTCGCCGATGTGCCGCGCCAGTTGGCCGTGTTCCGGCTGTTCGAAACGCTCGGCAAAGCGCAGCAGACGCAGGTTGGCTTCGCTGAGTTCGGACAAATCGGTGTTCGACCATTCGCTGCGTTGCAGGCGTTGCCAGATCTCAAGAATTTGACGTGCCTGATGAATTACCCGCTGGGCAAAATGGTGCTTGAGACGCTCACGGCTGGGGTCTTCTGGCTCGGTCATATCCTGACTACTAGTGAGGGTGCATGCTGAGGTCGACTGATGGCTCTATGCTAGCACCTCTTTTCTATTGCATGAGTGTCATACGTCAATTAAGTACAAGTCTCAGGTATTCATTTATCGACTCAATGGTCGCGCTGCGTAAAAAGCGTGCATCCTTTATAGTCGAACGCCTCACCCCAGCCACTTTCGGTTAAAAGCCCCGCGCCGATGGGCACGATGGGGTAGGGTTGTGGTCCGAGTGTTTGACCGCACCCGGACAATTGACGTGCATGAACTCAAGTGATTGAAAGGATATCGCCATGCTGGACTGGAAAAACCGTGCAGGCAGTGCCAAAGGCCCCGCCCCTGAGCCAAAGTCGACCCAACGCGGCTACTTTCGCAACCTGCTGATGAGCAAAGCGCTGCTCAGCGTGCTGGCCTTGTACCTGTTGGTCACCGGCGGCCTGGGTTGGTACTGGAGCGAAGAGCCGGCGCTGTTCCCGGTCCAGCAAAACGCCCAGCTCGCCGCCGAGAAGGAAGGCAAGCAGATGGTGATTGGCTACACCACCGTCGAAACCCTCAAGACCGTGGTCGGCACCTTGCTGAACAAGCCCGGTGGCTACATTTCCAACGACCGTTTCCCGCCAGGCCTGTGGATGGACAACATGCCGAGCTGGGAATATGGCGTGCTGGTGCAGGTGCGCGATCTGACCCGCGCGCTGCGTAAAGACTTCGCCCGTTCGCAGTCGCAATCGGCTGAAGACGCGGATTTGGCCAAGGCCGAGCCGCGCTTCAACTTCGACAACAAGAGCTGGGTGCTGCCATCGAGCGAATCGGAATACCAGGAAGGCATCAATTCCCTGAGCCGCTACGAAGCACGCCTGTCCGACCCGAACCAGAAGGGCGCGCTGTTCTATGCCCGCGCCGACAACCTCAACAACTGGCTGGGCGATGTCGCCACGCGCCTGGGTTCGTTGTCGCAACGCCTGTCGGCCAGTGTGGGCCGGGTGAAACTCAACACCGCACTTAAAACCGAAGCCCTGGCGCCGGGTGAAGTCCCACAGGTCGATGAAGAAGTGGTGGAAACCCCATGGATGCAGATCGACAACGTGTTCTACGAAGCCCGTGGCCAGGCGTGGGCCTTGTCGCACTTGCTGCGCGCGATTGAAGTCGACTTTGCCGACGTGCTGGCCAAGAAAAACGCCACCGTCAGCGTGCGTCAGATCATTCGCGAGCTGGAAGCCTCGCAGGAACCGGTGTGGAGCCCTATGATTCTTAACGGCAGTGGCTTTGGCATCCTCGCCAACCACTCGTTGGTCATGGCCAACTATATTTCCCGGGCAAACGCTGCAGTTATAGATTTGCGTCAGCTCCTCAATCAGGGGTGATGATGGACGCTACTCCCAACGAGGCCGCACACCGTGCGGCCTCTGATGCTGAACTGATCTGCTGGGTGGACGAGAAGGACAACCTGCTCGGTACCCTTGTCAGGTCCGACCTGCGCCAGCGCGGCCTGATCGGCCGGTGCACTTTTATCTTCCTGTTCAACTCCGCCGGTGAGCTGTGTGTGCACCGACGCACCTTGAGCAAAGCCCTGTATCCCGGTTTTTGGGATACGGCGGCAGGCGGCATGGTGGCGGCGGGCGAGAGCTATGCGTTTTCGGCCGCCCGTGAGCTGGAAGAAGAGCTCGGCGTTGGCGGCGTGGAACTGGTCGAGCATGACCACTTCTACTTTGAAGAGGATGGCAGCCGGCTGTGGTGCAAATCTTACTCGGCAGTCTGGGACGGCCCGTTGCGCCTGCAGCCCGAAGAGGTCATGGAAGCGCGGTTTCTGCCCCTTGAAACGGTCCTGCAGGAAGCTCAACAAAAGCCTTACTGCCCGGATGCTCAAGAGGGCCTGCGGCGCTATCTGGCCTCACGTCGCTAAAGTTGCATAAATTGGCGCTATTTGGCTCTTAGCAAGCCGGCTTTTTGCCGTTACACTGCGCGACTTTTCACCCGAACCACCCTTGGCGGTTCGGTAGCGCTGCCCCTGCCTGAGTGGGGCTTCGCGGTCGGTAAGCTGCCTCTTGTAACGAGAGCCGGGTTCCGATCAGTCTTTGTCCTCCCAAGAGGATTGCCGGTGGCCAAAAAAGCCGCATCCTTCGCCGCCCTTGGTGGCCTGGTATTTTCCACCGACGCAGGTCGACACTGCCCGGACTGTCGTCAGCCCGTGGATTCGTGTACCTGCAAACAGACCCTGATCCCCGAAGGCGACGGCATTGCCCGCGTGCGACGCGAGAGCAAAGGCCGTGGCGGCAAGACGGTGACCACCATCACCGGCGTGCCCCTGGCCGAAGAGGCCCTGAAGGAACTGGCTACGACGCTGAAAAAGCGCTGTGGCACCGGTGGCGCGTTGAAAGACGGCGTCATCGAGATCCAGGGCGATCACGTCGAGTTGCTGTTGGCCGAGCTGATCAAGCTGGGTTACAAGGCGAAGAAATCCGGCGGCTAGCAGCCTCTGTGAAACCCACCCCGATGGCCCTTTGCTGAACGCGAACTGTCGTCTCCATGGTTTTCACAGAGCCTGTTCCTGACCGGTGTCTAAACTCTGTCCTGCGAGTGGGGTCTACCTTCCTTACAGGCAAATCGTCATTTTCATTCTTTAGACTTCGCCAGCCTTGCAAGAAGGGCGTGGTGATCTTCGACTTTATATAGGGGACTTCGATGTCCGTACGACGCACACGCAAAGACGATGGCAGCCAATGGACAGTTGCGGACAGCCGCAGTGTTTATGGGATTCGCCATTGGGGGGCCGGGTATTTCGCGATCAATGATGCCGGTCGCGTTGAAGTCCGTCCGAACGGCCCGAACAGCACGCCGGTTGATCTGTATGAGCAAGTCGACGAGCTGCGCAAAAGCGGCCTGTCCTTGCCGCTGCTGGTGCGTTTCCCCGACATCCTGCAAGACCGTGTACGCCAGCTGACTGGCGCGTTCGATGCGAACATCGAGCGCCTGGAATACCAGAGCAAGTACACCGCGCTGTACCCGATCAAGGTGAACCAGCAGGAAGCGGTGATCGAGAACATCATCGCTACCCAGAACGTGTCGATCGGCCTGGAAGCCGGTTCCAAGCCCGAACTGCTGGCCGTGCTGGCCCTGGCGCCGAAGGGCGGCACCATCGTCTGCAACGGTTACAAAGACCGTGAGTTCATCCGCCTGGCGCTGATGGGCCAGAAGCTCGGCCACAATGTGTTTATCGTGATCGAGAAAGAATCCGAAGTCGGCCTGGTGATCGAAGAGGCCGCGGCCCTCAAGGTCAAGCCGCAGGTTGGCCTGCGTGTGCGCCTGTCGTCGCTGGCGTCGAGCAAATGGGCAGACACCGGTGGCGAGAAGTCCAAGTTCGGTTTGTCGGCGGCGCAATTGCTGTCGGTGGTCGAGCGCTTCCGCGCCGCCGGCCTGGACCAGGGCATCCGCCTGCTGCACTTTCATATGGGTTCGCAGATCGCCAACCTGGCTGACTACCAGCACGGGTTCAAGGAAGCCATTCGTTACTACGGCGAACTGCGCAACCTCGGCCTGCCGGTCGACCACATCGACGTGGGCGGCGGCTTGGGCGTGGACTACGACGGCACGCACTCGCGTAACGCCAGCTCGATCAACTACGACATGGACGACTACGCCGGTGTGGTTGTGGGCATGCTCAAGGAGTTCTGCGATGCGCAGAGCCTGCCGCACCCGCATATCTTCTCCGAAAGCGGCCGCTCCCTGACCGCCCACCACGCCATGCTGGTGGTGCAGGTTACCGACGTTGAAAAGCACAACGACGAAATCCCGCAGATCGAGAACAAGGAAAGCCTGCCGGAAACCGTGCAATGGCTGGTAGACCTGTTAGGTCCTACCGACATCGAGATGGTCACCGAAACTTACTGGCGCGCCACTCACTACATGAGCGACGTGGCCACCCAGTACGCCGATGGCAAGCTGACCCTGGCGGAAAAAGCCCTGGCTGAACAGTGCTACTTCGCCGTATGCCGCCGCCTGCACAACTCGCTCAAAGCCCGCCAGCGCTCGCACCGCCAAGTGCTGGACGAACTCAACGACAAGCTGGCCGACAAGTACATCTGCAACTTCTCGGTGTTCCAGAGCCTGCCCGACACCTGGGCCATCGGCCAGGTGTTGCCGATTCTGCCGCTGCACCGTCTCGACGAAGAGCCGCTGCGCCGCGCCGTGCTGCAAGACCTGACCTGCGACTCCGATGGCAAGATCAAGCAATACGTCGACGAGCAGAGCATCGAGACCAGCCTGCCGGTACACGGCTTGAACGAAGGCGAAGACTACTTGCTGGGTATCTTCCTGGTGGGTGCCTATCAAGAAATTCTCGGTGACATGCACAACCTGTTCGGTGACACCGACTCGGTGAACATCTACCAGCGTGAAGACGGTTCGGTGTACAGCGCCGGGATCGAGACCCACGACACCATCGAAGACATGCTGCGCTACGTGCACTTGTCGCCGGAGGAGTTGATGACGCACTACCGTGACAAATGCGCCAGCGCGAAGATCAGTGCCAGCGAGCGTACGCAGTTCCTGGATGCGTTGCGTCTGGGCCTGACGCGGTCTTCGTACCTGTCCTCGTAAGTACACTGCTCCCAGGCTGACCAAGATCTCAAAGTGACAGAGATCCAGTGTGGGAGCGGGCTTGCTCGCGAAGGCGGTGTGTCAGTTAATACATGTACCGACTGACCCACCGCCTCCGCGAGCAAGCCCGCTCCCACAATTGGATTGATGCAAGTTCTGCAGTTTTCATAGGGCCTGAATAATGTCGAGCAAATGGCTGCAAGCGTTAACCCTGGCAGTCGCCGCATTCCTCTCGGCCTGCTCGCCGATCAAAGTGCTCAACGCACTGACCCCTTCCAGCACGTTCAGCAAAACCTCATCGATTGCCTACGGGCCTGACCCGCGCCAGACACTCGATATCTACCGTCCCGTCACTGCCTTGCCCAATGCCCCTGTCGTGGTGTTTTTTTACGGTGGCAGCTGGAACAGCGGCTCCAAGGATGACTACGGTTTCGTCGGCGAAGCCCTGGCTTCACGCGGCATTGTGGTGGTCATCGCGGACTACCGGCTCTACCCGCAAGTGCGTTACCCCGCTTTTCTCCAGGACGGCGCCCAAGCGGTGGCCTGGACCCATCAGCACATCGCCGAGTATGGCGCCGACCCCAGGCAGCTCTACCTGATGGGCCATAGCTCCGGTGCGTACAACGCCTCGATGCTGGCACTGGATGCGCGCTGGCTGAAAGAGGTGAATCTGTCACCTTCAATGCTCAAAGGCTGGATCGGCCTGGCCGGGCCTTATGACTTCCTGCCGATTGAAAACCGCGATGTACGCCCCGTGTTTTTCTTCCCGGACTCACCGCCCGATTCCCAGCCCATCAACCACGTCAGCCATGACGCACCACCGAGCCTGTTGATTGCCTCGGTGAGCGACACGCTGGTCAACCCCACGCGCAACACGGGCGGGTTGGCTAACAAGCTGCGTGAAGCGGGTGTGCCGGTCGAGGCGTTTTATTTCACCCGGACCAGCCACGCGACATTAGTAGCGTCCATTGCCAAGCCGTTGCGCTGGCTGGCGCCGGTACTGGATCGGGTCACGGCGTTTGTCCGTTCCACGCCAGGCTCGTGAGGCCGGCTTTACCGGACTATCAGGGTGTACAAGGCCGGGGTCTCTGGATCGGTTTGCTCCAGCGCGACAGACTGCAGCGTGTTTTGCGCTGAAGGGCTTACAGTCAGCCCCTTGCCATTCTCCAACCGCATTCGACCTTGGGGGGCCAGCGTCGCTCTGATGCCTTGCTGCGTCACGAAGACGTGGAAGTTGGTTTGATTCCACACCTCCACGCCTGTCGTTGGAAGGGGCTGTGGCGTGAGCGGTTCTGCGTTTTCGGATACCTCAAAACCGCCCTGATTCCACGTCGGCGTCTCGGTTGGCGCACTTGTCTGCGGCGTGACAGGTGGCGCGGGCACCTCAACGGCCAACGCAGGTTCGCTTGAGGGGCTGGCGGGTTTCTTCTTGCGGGTCACTGCGACAATGATCAACACGAGCGCGATAAACGCGCCGATGCCGAGGTAGGTGTTGAGGCTCATATGTGGTCGTCCTTGAGTTCAGAGAAGGTCGCGAGCCTGAGGCCGCTCAAGCTTCAGGACTGACCTCTGTTTTAACCCAGGCAACCGGCGCTGTAACCTGTGAGAACTAACAGGTCGAATGCCCCAGCCATTAAGCGACGAGGCATTGACTGTAACCGTGGTATCCCCTGGCTGCGCGCTTTACGCCGATACTTATTTTTCAGCCGCGGGGGTAATGACTTTTGATAACGGTACGCCCATCTCCCTGCGCATATCATTCTCTGTGTAGGGCGATGGGTTTGTTGCAGTGGGCGGTGTCATGGGGTTGTTATCGAAGTCGTAGAGCGTGCCGTCGGTGGGAATGCCGATGGCTTGATACTCCACATTTAAATTGGTTTTTGGTTCGCCATCCTCCTCAACAGGCTTGCCATCAGCTCCGATAACGGGTTGGCTGCCCGGCAGAACCGTTCCATGACCACCGTTAAAGGCATGCACCATTTGGTGATAAAGTTGCAGCAACGGAGGTTCATTTATATCCAGGCTAAAGTAAGCGGCGTCAACGCCTATCTCGGCATGGGTTGCCACCGAGCCGGCCTTACCATTTGTGATGTAACCAAACTCCGGCGAGTTATGTTTGTGGTGTTCCTCTTCAGGCACCTTGTCGGTATGTGAGTTTTTGAACTGGTAGTAGCTTAGTCCATCGTAGCTGGATTCTTTTATGGTAGTTCGCCCCCCATTTTTAATGGCGAGACGGTCCAGCTCCTGGAGCAGTTTTTGTCCGCTGGGAGAGCCTCGCAATTGCTCTAGATAGTTTTCTACTTTCGAGATAAAAGCAGGAGATCCTTCGATTTTAAAAGCGTGCTTGCCACTGTCGACGTGTTTTACGTGTTCGATGGGGGCATTGCCGATGTTGTGAACGGTGTCAGTGTCCTGAGCATGAATTTTATCCTGCTCACTGTATGAGTAAACGGTGTTTTTTCCTGCGCCGGTATAAAAAGTCGTTTGGCGATGGCCAACCAACGTGTCATTGCCCAGCCCCCCGTTCAATACATTTATGCCTGCGCCTGCATACAGCTCATCATCACCATTATCGCCATTGAGATATATCTGCCTTTTAGTGCTGGCGGTTTGTGTAGCGTACAATTTGTCATTGCCGTTATCGCCCGACATGATGGCGTGACCTTCACCTGCAACCAGTATATCGTCGTCATCACCGCCATTGGCGATGCCCGTACCACTGCCTAACTGGATGTAATCTTTGCCGGCGCCAGCGTCTATCAACGTGTGGCCACCGCCTGCGGTGATACAGTCTTTCCCTTTGCCTGTCGAGATGTTGACGACGATTTGGGCGCGAGGGTCAATGTTGATCGTGTTATCGCCTCCACTCGACGAAATGAACAGCGCCTGACGAGTATCATTGGCATCGATTGGAAGTGCATGCGGTATCCCATTGATGTAGGCGGTAAGTTTGTTATCTGCACCTACAGTAATGTTGATCGTGTCTGACTTGTCTTTAGTTTTGATAAAAGTGGTGCCCGTGTCCAAGTAAATTTGTTTTTCGGGGTCATGGTGATAATTTATTTCTATGTGAGTGTTCTCGTCAGAAAAAATGACGTTCGACTCCACCCCTGTTATCACGGGAGCCTCAAGTTGAGGCTTCAAAGTAGGGGCGGCGGGCGGGGTGGTAGTGGGTGAAATCAGCTCGTTCATGTGAGTTCCAATTAAGACTGAGGGTGGGGTGTTCAGTCTTAAGTGGTTGGAGTGGTTAAATGGTTTCGATAGATTTTGTAAGAGTTTGTACCCTTTTTTTGGTTGTTAGTTTTTTAATGTAGGACGAGTGTATTTCCTACACGTTTGGTTGGGTGGTTTTCAGCGTGAGTGGATACCGACGAACCACTGATTTCGGCGCATTAGTTGCCGGGCAATCATCCACAACGTAAGGCTGCGCAGGGCCATGAACACCAGAAAACTTATCCACAGTCCGTGGTTGCCGTAGCCCTGTAACAACCACGCGAAGGGCAGCATTATCGCTACGGTCAGCAGCATGCCATTGCGCATTTCCCGCGCGCGGGTGGCGCCGATGAACAGGCCGTCCAGCAGGTAGCTCCACACCGCAATCAACGGCAGTACGGCCAGGTAAGGCAAGTAGATGTCGGCGGTTTCGCGCACGCTGGGGATATCGGTTTGCATGGCGATAAACAGGTGCCCGGCGAAGGTGAACAGCAGCGCGAAACCCACGCTGGCGATCAATGACCAGCCACAGGCAACCACCAGCGAGCGGCGCAGCGCCTGGCGGTCGTGTGCGCCGATGGCATAGCCACACAAGGCTTCCACCGCGTGGGCGAGCCCGTCCAGAGCGTGGGCCGTGAGCAATAACCCATTAAGCAGCAACGCATTCGCTGCCACTGTCGCATCCCCAAGACGCGCGCCTTGCACAGTGATCATGAAAAATACCGACTGCAAGGCCAGGCTGCGAATAAATATGTCGCGGTTCACCGCCAGCAGTGGCCGCCAGCTTTGCCACAGCTTTAATGCCGCCCAGGCGATATGCCCGGGGTACGCACGCAGGGCTTTTTGCGTGAGGGTCAGGCCGAGCAGGGCGCCCGTCCATTCGGCGATAACGGAGGCGCGAGCGGAGCCAACCACACCCCAATCAAGGCCGAGTACAAACCACAGGTTCAAGGCGATGTTGACCAGGTTGGTGGTCAGCAGAATCGCCAGCGGCGCACGCGCATTTTGCGTGCCGAGGAACCAGCCGACCAAGGCATAGCTGGCCAGCGCGGCGGGCAGGCCGAACAAGCGGGTGTGGAAAAAATCGCGGGTCAGTTGGTTCAGCTCGGGCGAGGGCTGCATCCACTCCAGGGCCAGATGGCTCAGTGGAATGCCCACCGTGCCCAGCAGCATCGCCAGCCCCAGCGCCAGCAGCAAACCTTGCAGCAGGATTTGCCTGAGCGCTGCGCCATCCCCGCGCCCGGCGGCTTGCGCGGCAAACCCGGTGGAGCCCATGCGCAGAAAGCCCATGGCCCAGGCCAGGAAGGTGTACAGGCTGGCGCCCACGGCCACAGCACCGAGTTGATGGGCATGGGGCAGGTGGCCGATGACCATGCTGTCCACCAAGGCTACCAGCGGCACCGAGATGTTCGACAAAATCATCGGCGCAGCCAATGCCCAGACGCGGCGATGGGTGGGGCGGTTGCGCCAATCAGTCAGCAGGGAAGTCATTCAGGCTCCTTCTGGGAGCCGCATTGTAACTGGCTATGGGCAGCACAGCAGGACCAATGTGGGAGCGGGCTTGCTCGCGAAGGCGGAGTGTCAGTCGGTACATGTAGTTACTGGCAC
>NZ_CBFHAZ010000094.1:0-25603 GCF_965653655.1 Pseudomonas onubensis
GCGGTGGGTCAGTCAATTCATCTGTAACTGACACACCGCATTCGCGAGCAAGCCCGCTCCCACATTTAGACCACGGTGCATCAGGTAGACAGGCTTTTGCTTCGCACTTGACCTGGCTTTTGATTCAACCACTCAGGTCGGCTTTCAGGCCGCCGTGCTCTGCTTTTGATCTGAGACGCCCCGTTAACCACGATGGCCGAACGCAGGCTTGAATCCGTGGGTAACCCGGCAGGACGCCGGGTTAGCCGCGCTGGGCCAAGGATGGCCCAGCGCGGCGGCCCACGGATTCAAGCCTTCGTTCTGGCACACCGAGCCTAAGCGAGGTGCCGAGTGTTGGGGCGAGGACCTTTTGGTTACTTTTGCGTCCTTGCAAAAGTGACCCGCCGTAAGGGCGGAACCCTAAGTACCCGTTACCCAAATAACGGATATGTACTCAGCAATTCAAGCCCCCCCCGCAGCCACCCCAGCAGCCACCGCCTTACGCACACTCGCATGCGCCTGAAACGTCTGGTTGGTAGTGCGATAAGCCAACCCCATCACCGCCGCACTGCTGGCATTCCCCAGAAACCCCGCCAACGCCGGCGGCAATTTACCGCGCAATAGTTCGCCGGTCGCCATGTTGATCGCACTGGCCAGGCTCGTCCAAGCCACCCGCGCCGGTGACTGGTCGAGCACCCGTCCGTAATCCTCCAGTGGCAAGCTCGGCTTCCACTGCTGGGTGGTCCCCGCACGCTGGGTATCGAAGTGCTTTTGCAGATGGTTATCGAGCACCGCAATCACCGTATTGAACGCCGCACGCGTACCTGCCAACGATTGAATCGACTCCGCCAGCGCATCCCCGCGCAGGGGTTGATGATGATCATCCAGCAACGCCGGGCTGGTGAGTGTCTGCCCGGGCGGCAGCACTTTCGGGCTGATGGAATCCTGCACAAAGCCCATGCTCAGCGTCATGGTCCCGTAGGCCCAGCCCAACACCGACATATCGTCCTGGTGGACGCCATGGGTCTTGGTCGGGCCATGCTTGCCGGTCATGCTCAGGCTGGCTTGCATCGACTCGCGGGTAATCGCATAGATCACATTACGCAGTTGCGTCGCCAGCACCCGCGCACTCAGCGCGCCGTCACCCCGTGAAGCACCCAATGCGCCCATGCCCAGGTAGACCGCTTCGGCAATGATCTGGTTACGCGTGACGTTGCGCGAATCCCGTTGCATTTGCTGGCGCAGCGCGTCTTGTTTGGCCGGCAGCAGGGCGTTCCATTTCGGTTCGCTGAGGGCAAAGTGGCCGCGCACCGCCACACTGGACTCGTTGCCCAGCCGATCCAGGCGCGGTTGACGCACGTAGATTTGGGTGGCGACCGAGGCCAGGGAAATCGCCGCCTGCAAGGCCAGCGCACCCCCCGGGCTTTTTTTCGCCAGCCCGTCGGCCAGCGCGCTATAGGTGTGCATGAACGCCACTTCGCGCAGGTAGGTGGGCACGCCGCAGGTCGCCATTTGCTGCAAGGTCTGCCCGGCGGCGGCCAGGGTGGTGCGCCCGGACGGCAGGTTGGCGGCGCTGTCGCTCCAGGCTTGCACTGCGCCCTGCTTGAGGTTGTGGCCTGCGGCGGCGCCATAGCCGCTGACGCTGGTCCAGGCACTGCCGGCGGCTTTCCAGCCAGGCGCCAGGTAGCTGCGATGGAAGGCTTGCCCCAACCCGCTGACCTGCGCCGCCGCGCGTGCGGTATAGCCGGGTGGTGGCGCTGCCGGTTCGCCGCGCTCCAGCTCGTCAGGCGTGCGTGCGCGGCGCAGGGGTTGCAACGCGATGGCCGGGTTTGGCGGCGCCATGCCGCCTGCCGGGGCAGGTCTTCTCATGTCCATGCAGGGTTCCTTGGTGCGGTGGCAGCGGGTGAAGGTGGGGCGGCGAAACTGTCGGCCAGCACGCCGAAATCCAGCAGCCAATCGGCGAAGTCTTCGCCGTTCAGCGCGGTGCTGTTCCAGCGCGCTTGCAGTGTGCTGCCGTGTGGCGCAAGGGCTACGGCGCTGTGGGTCAACAGGATCAATTGCAGGTTGGCCCGCAGGCAGCGTTCGCGTTGGCTTGGGGTGCGCAAGGCGGTCTCGATCGGCGTGCTGACCAGCAAGTGGCAGCGATCGCCGTCGGCGATCACTTCGAAGCTGCGTCCGTTGGCTTTGATCACGCCCACGGTGTGGATCTGGTCCGGCGCCGGTGCGCTGACGCCCAGGCGCTGCAGGGCGCTTAGCAGCAATGGCCGGTGCCAGTCCAGGTGCAAGGCGGCGTGGGCCGATTCAAGGCTGGGTGCGGCCTGGGCCGGTACGGGGCCGGCGGGTGTACCGGCGCTTCCCGGCCCGGCGTTGAGTGCTGTGGCGGCGGCTACCAGGCTTTCGCCCAGCGCCAGCAGGTGGCCCAACTCGTCACTCAGCTGTGCGCCGTCTGCATCGGGGTGCGAGGCCAGGCGTTGCACCAGCAAGCCTTCGCCGGTTTCGCTCATGGCCAGGCTGCAGCTGCTCATCGCCGACACCCCGCAGTTGGCCCGCAACAACAGTTCGCTCCAGGTTTCGACAGGCAATCCGTTGGGCCGTCGCAGCAGTCCCAAGGCGACCCATTGCGGCACCGGCTGGGTTTGCCAGGGAGAAAGTTGCAAGGTCATGCCGGGCAAATTCAGCACGGCATCCCGGGCAAAATCCTGGGCCAGGGCAGGGGGCACGCCGAGGCGTTCGCCAGCCTCGAGCAACCAGGCGCCGACGGTTTTTTCGAGGGGCAATGAAGGTGCGGATTTCATCGGTCAGACTTCCGAAAGTTTTGACCCGTATTGAAACCTTTTAATATTGCAGTTTCGTGAATTAACCGCTCTGGATCAGGGTTCTTCGAGCTGAATGATGTCTGCCGTGACCTCGTCCAATTGCTTGATCACCTGATAGATATGCGCCACTTCCAGGAGCGTGGGCCGCGGGATATGGCGGCCGGTTCTGACCTTGTACAACGCCCGTGCCAGCCACACGCATTGCACTACCGGGATCCTGGCTTTTTGCGCGCGCTTGATCAGCGCCAAAGCGTCTTCGTCCTCGCCCTTGCAATGGATCACCGGCAGCGGCGTCTGCCCGGGCCGGTAGTACAGCGCCACCGCATAGTGCGTGGGGTTGACCAGCAGCACATCGGCCTCTTCGACGGGTTTGCGCGGCGGTGGCGGTGCGCCGTTGAGCAGTTCCTGAGCCAGGTGTTTGCGATGGCCTTTGACGTGCGGGTCGCCCTCGGACTGCTTGTATTCGGTCTTGATGTCCTCGTGGCTCATGCGCAGTTTTTTCGCGTGGAAGTACTTCTGCATGGCGAAGTCGACCATCGCCATGACCAGCAACAAACCCAGGGTGGTGTGCAGCACACTGCGAAACACCGCGAGCAACGCATGCCAGTAGGTGGTCAGGTCGGTGTCGGCCAGCAATACCAGCTTGCCCAGCAGCGGCTTGATGGAGACGTAAAGGGTGATGGCGATCACCAGAGCCTTGAGGATACTCATCAGCAGGTTCATCAGGCTCTGCCCGGAAAACATCTGCTTGAGGTGCGAGATGGGGTTTATTTTGCCCAGGTCGATTTTCAATGCCTTGGGCGCAAACAGGAACCCGATTTGCAGCCAGCTGCCCACCAGGCGCATCAGGATCGCCACGCCAATGGTCATCAAGGTGAAGGAGACAAGTGTCCACACGGCTTCGCCGCCCAACTCCACCAAGGTGTGCATGAACGGTTCGCGCAACCGTTGCAGGGGCAGCGCGATCAGCGTTTGCAAGCGGTTCACGCTGTCATCGGCGGCTCCCAGGCACACCTCGCTGACGCCCAGCAGCACCAACAGCTTGGTCAGGTCCTGGCTCTGCCCGACCTGGCCTTTTTCCCGCGCATCGCGTTCGGCCTTGGGCGTGGCCTTTTCGGTTTTTTCACTCATGGCACGTGTACGATCTGGCCGAGGATGAACTTCAGGTCCAGCCAGTGCTTGAGTTCGCCGTTACCAAAATCCAGCAGGGTCGGCAGGTACACCAGCAAAAACAGCAGACCGGCCATGCTCTTGGCCGGCATCGCCAACACCGACACGTTGAGTTGCTGGGCATACAGGCCGACGATGGCGAAGGCCGCTTCGATCAGCAGCAGCAGGCCAATGAACGGCGCGGCGTACAGCAGGGCGTGTTGCAGGGTGCGGTTCAGTTCCCCGAGAAATACGTCGAGGCCCTGGATATCCATGCCCGGCAGCCAGGCGGTGGGCGGCCAGATCACGTAGCTGTCCCAGATCACTTGGGTGATCAGCGACAGGCCACCCGACAGGATCACCAGCATGATCAGCATTTCCTGGAACAATTCACCCAGGGGCGTGGCGTCCGGCCCCAGGGACGGGTTGAGCTGGCCGCCACTCAGGGCGCCGCGCTGGCTGTCCAGCAGGGCGCCGGCGGTGGCAAACATCCAGAACGGCGCGTACAGCAACAGGCCCAGGAAGATGCCCAGTACCGACTCTTTGACCAGCAGGCCGGCGATTAAAAACCAGTCGTCGTTCTGTGCCGCCAGCACCCGGCCGATGCTCGGCGCCGGGATCAGCGAGACCGCAACGGTCACGCCGTAGCGCAGCGGCCCCTTCAAGTATTTGAAGCAGAACGCCGGCACCAGGATCATGCACGGCAGAATCCGCGCCATGGCCAGCCCCGTGCCGAGCATCAGCTCGAACAGATGCTCGCCGTCAAACGGAATCAATGCGCGCCACCGGTGCGTGCGATCAGATCAAACGCCAGGTTGATGAACGAGATCAGCTCCACGCCGATCCAGCGCCCGGTGGCGGCCAGGGTCAGGCCCACGGCGGCCAGCTTGACACCGAAGGGCAGGGTCTGGTCTTGAATCTGCGTCAGGGCCTGCAACAGCGAGGTCAGCACGCCCACCAATACCGCCACCAGCAACGGCGGGGCGGTAAGGATCACCACCAGATACATGCCTTGCTTGAACAGCTCCAACGCTTCCACGGCCACACTCACAAATAGGAATAGAACAGGCTGTCGAGCAAGCGTGACCAGCCTTGCACGAGCACGAACAGCAGCAGCTTGAGGGGCAGCGAAATGGTCATCGGCGACACCATTTGCATGCCCAGCGCCAGCAGCAGGTTGGAAACGATCAGGTCAATCACGATGAACGGGATGTAGATCAGAAAGCCGATCTGAAACCCGGCCTGCAGCTCCGAGAGCACGAACGCCGGAATCGCCAGCAGCAGGTCGTTGCTGGTGGCTTTATCGGCCATCTCGGCCGGCCACATGCGGTGGGTGTTTTCCAGCAGATGGGCCTGCACATCCGGGTCGGTATTGCGGGTCATGAAGTGCAGCAACGGCTGGATGACCGTGTTGGCGCTGGCCTCGAGCTTTTCGGTGGTGCCGATCTGCAACGGGTTGTCGTTGATCCGTTGCTGAATCTCATGGGCCACCGGGGCCATGACGAACAGCGTCGCGGCCAGGGCAATGCCATACATTGCGATGTTCGGTGGCACCTGTTGCACGCCGATGGCGTTGCGGGTGATCAGCAGCACCATGGAGATCTTCAGGAACGCCGTGCAGACGATCAGAAACAGTGGGATCAACGACAGCGCGCCCAGAAACAGCGCGAGCATGATCGGGTTCATGCCGTCCAGAATCATCGATCAAACACCACACGGGTAATCTGCAGGCCCAGGCGCCCATCGACGTCTACCAGCTCACCGTGGGCAACTACACGTTCGCCATGACACAAGGTGGCTTCACCTGGCGCGATGCCGGTAATGCCCACCACCGAACCCGGCGCCAGGCGTTGCAGCGCGTCCAGGCTAAGGCTGACAGCGCCTGCGCGTACCGTCAGTTCAAGGCTCAAACCGTTCAGCGCCGAGGCGGGCGCGGCGTCGTGAGCTGGCGTGTCGGCCGGGGCGTGGTCGTCCCAGGGTTGCCCAGGTTCTTCGTCGAACGGGACACTGGCTTCTTCCTCGCCCACGTCGCTGTCAGCCCCAAAGTGTGGCTCATTCATGGTGCAGGTCTTCCTCGTGAATCAGCCGCAGCTGCAAATGGTCGTTCAAGGTTTCGCTGTGCACACGCCACTGGCGCTCACCCAACTGCAATCGGCCCTGGCCCTGGGGGTCGAAGCGCGGGGTGGCGGGCAGCAACACATCGCCGGGGCGTAATGAGCGCAGTTCATTCACGCTCAGCTGCAAGCGGCCGAGTTCCAGCGGGTAGTGCATGGGCCAGTCGTGCGGCCATTGCTGTTCGAGGTAGTGCCAAGGGGCGGCACCGAACAGCTGTAGCAGGGTATCGGCGCTGCACTTCACTACCCCGTGGACCCGCTCGCCGCCGCGCTCGACACTGATGCGGCACTCCAGGCATTCGGCCAGCAGCGGGGCCGCCTGCGGCGAGGGTTCGAGAGGCGCAAGCAGGTCGTAAATAGCGTCTGCAAACTGTTGATTGATCAACTGCCAGTACCAGGCTTGCAGTTCCCCAGCGGCAATAACCGGGGTTTCCCCCAGCAGGCTCAACAGTGCGTCGGCGTTGCTCAGTTGCAGCGGGCCGTGTTTGCTCGACAGGTTCAGGCGCAGGTCATCAGGGTAGCTGCCAGGCGGCAGCAAAGGGCCCAGGGTCAGGTAGCCGGACGTCTCGCCGCTGCCATACGCCAGCCAGCGTCCGCGCCCCAGCGCCTGGCATGCGTTCGCCACCGTTGATGACATGCGCCGCAGTACCAGGGCTTTCATGCATCACCCGCCGGCTGTAAAGACAGCTCCACTGCATGGCCCAGGGCCTGGGAAAATGCTTCCTCGCAGGCGGGCTGATGGCGGCCCAGGCGCTCCAGCACATCGCGACGCGAGAAGCTCAGGCGGATCGCCCAATGGCCGGGATTTTTTTGCGCCTGGATCTGCACCTTGCCCAGGTTGGGCATCAGCAGGGTGGCGCTGAACGGGCGATTGCCCACGTCTGGCAGCCGCAGTGCCAGTTCATCGACCAGCTGTGTCGGGACGCCCTCGATGGGCGTGAACATTGAAAAATGGCTGCTCCCACCGTCCTGCGAGCCGGACTGATCGTCCTGCTCGCCCGGCAGCGGCGCGATCAATTGCTCAAAAAGCACACCGTCGGCGTCCAGCTGCGGGCTGCTGTCACTGGGCACTCGGCTGTCGGCCTGACGGTTGCGCAGCACGTCATTGCGCTTGGGCGCCGGGTTGCCGGTCGGGTAAGGCGTGGCGGGCACGGCGGCGGTTTTTACCGGCGCCGGCGGCGGTGCCAGGTGCTTGATCGGCTCAGTTCTCATCAAGGCTCTCACTCATGCAGGCGAGTTTTTCCACCGCACGCTGGCGCGCCTTGACGGCTTGCTGCGCCTGCTGCAGTTGGTGTTCCTGCGCCTCGATACGCTCGCGCAACTGGCTGACGCTCTGACGGATGTGCGCGAGGCGGTCGAGCATGCGTCGCTCCTTTTCGTGCCAACGGTCGATGTCACTCAGCTCCATGGTTCGTTCCAGGTGCGTGTCCGACAGCTGTTGGCGGCGCAGCTTCTGGTTGTCGCGTTCCTGATTGAGCGAAGCCGTGCTGATCAACAATTGCTCATGGAGCTGGTGCAGTTCCTGCTCGATTTGCCGGCGAGCACGTTCTGCGCTCGCCTGACGGTGTTGGCGCAACGGCGTCAGTACGCCGATGGCGTGCTCCAATGCAGCGCGGTCCAGGTCTACTTCCAGGTCTTCGTCCATGTTCAATCCGGTAATTGCGAGGTGATGTAATCGAGGCGCGCCAGGGTGTCGTCGAGGCTCACGGGCTCACGCAGGTCCTGGCGCAGGAACTGGTTGATGGTTTCGTGCAGCTGCACCGCGCAGTCGGTGACCGGATCCGTCCCGGCCTGGTATTCCCCCAGGCGCAGGAGCATTTCCACTTGTCGGTAGGCGGCCATCAATTGGCGCAGGCGGTTGTTGTTGCGCACGTGTTCGCGGCTGGTGATATTGCCCAGGATCCGGCTGATGCTGGCCGGCACGTCGATGGCGGGGTAGTGCCCGCGCTCGGCCAATTTGCGTGACAACACAATGTGCCCGTCCAGCAGCGAGCGCACTTCGTCGGCCACCGGGTCGTTCATCGAGTCGGCCTCGATCAGCACCGTATAAATCGCGGTAATCGAGCCGTTTTCACTCATGCCGGCGCGCTCCACCAGCTGCGGCAGCAAGGTGTACACCGACGGCGGCAGGCCGCCGCGCCCCAGGGGCTCACCGGCGGCGATCCCGATTTCCCGTTGGGCGCGGGCAAAACGCGTCAGCGAATCGATCAGCAACAGCACTTTCAGGCCGCGCTGGCGGTAGGCTTCGGCAATGGCCGTGGCGGTGAAGGCCGCGCGGGCACGCTCCATGCTCGAACGGTCGGATGTGGCGCAGATCAATACCGAGCGCTGGCGCAGTTCGTCATCCAGTTCATGGTCGAGGAATTCACGCAGTTCGCGCCCGCGCTCACCAATCAGGCCGAACACAATCACGTCGCAGTCGATGTTGCGGGCCATCTCCGCCAGCAGCGTGGTTTTGCCGCAACCGGCGCCGGCGAAGAGGCCGACGCGCTGCCCTTCACCGATCAGAATGGCACTGTCAATCGCGCGAATGCCGGTAGGCAGCGCATTGCTGATGCGTGGTTTCTGCATCGGCGGCAACGCGGCGGCAATCACCGGGGTGGTGGTGCGCGGGTCGTGCAAGCCGGCGAAGGCGCCGTCGCCATCGCCCAACAGCGGTCGGCCGAAACCATCGAGCACGCGCCCCAACAGTTGGTCATCCACGCCAATGCGGTGGGCCATGCCCAGCGGTTCTATGCGCGCGCCGACCTGGATGCCTTCTGGCGTGCCAAGGGCGCTGAGCAAGGTACATTGGGGCGTGAAACCGACGATTTCCGCGAGCATGGTGCTGCCGTCGCCCTTGCTGACCTGGCACAGGTCGCCGATTTTGGCGGCCGGTACCTGGCACTCCAGCAAGATCCCGCTGACCGCCGACACGCGCCCGCTGATGCGCACGGCCGAGCAATGGGCCAGGCGTGTGCGCTGTTCCTCGGTCCAGCGGGCGAGGGCGGGGCTCACCAGTGCATCTCGATGTGTTGGTCACCGTCGAACTCGATGTGCTGCTCATCCAGGCGCGTGAGGCGCAGCCCCTTTAACTGGTCGCCGATGTACATCCGATGGCCGTCGGCGGTGACCAGGTGCGCGTTGTTGCCCGAGATGATTTGCACAATGGCAAACGGCAGGCCGCTGCCCACGGCGGTGACTTTGTCGAGCACCGGCACGGCCGATGCAAAGCGTTCGTTGAAGCCCTTGAGCATGCGCGTGTAGATCGGCAGCGCGTCGTCTTTAAGGTGCCCCTGGAGGACCAGACCGTCGTCGCTGTCTTCCACACTGACCTCGGTCAGCAGGCGATCACTGAGCAAGGTGCTGAGGCGGCGGCGTACTTCATCACGGCTGGTCAGGTTGATCTTGTCCGATGCCGGCGCCTGCACGGGTTTGGCGGGCGCCGTGGCGGGCGGGCTCTGTTGCGCGACGGCGGCTGGTGCCGGTGCGGCGACAGTGCGGTTCAAACCCCAGGAGGCGCCTGCCGCACCGACGACCAGACCGGCCAGTACCCCGCACGCCAGCTTTAGCCGTGACACGCGCGGCGGCGGCAGCGGGCGCGGTGCGGCGATCGGTTCGTGCACCGGCGGCCGTGTCGGCGCCACCAGCATCGGCACTTGCGGCCACGCCTCTTCGGCGGGCGCCAGGCACAACCACACATTGCCGAGCACAAAGGTCTGGTTGGGGGTCAGCACGGTGGTGGTGAGGGCATGCCCTTCGGCGTCGTTGATCAGGCTTTGTTCGGCGTCCAGCGCCCAGCCCGCTTCGGTGCGGCTCAGGCGACAATGCAGCGCAGCGATGCCCGGGTCGTACAGCGCCAGGTCATGGTCGGCATGCGCACCGATCAGCCATTGCTCGCCGATCAGCGGCAGTGTGGCGCCCTGGTGCAGGCCGTTGAGTACGCGCAGTTCAAACATCACAAGGGCTCCAGGTGTCAGGCGGCATAGTCGTCTTCTTCCTGTGGGGAATACTCGTCTTCCAGGTCGAAGCGACCCAGCACTTTGACTTCGGCGGCATTGCTGATTTCGGCGAAGGACAGCACCGGCACATGGTGGAATTCATCTTGCAACAGCGTGCGCAGCGGGCTGCGCAGATCCTGGGCCACCAACATCACTGCGCGCTCGGTGGAGCGAAGCGGGAATGCCATGCGCAGTTGCTGTACCAGCAACAGGCTGGATTCGCTGTTGAGGGCAAAAAAGGTTTCGGTCTGGGTCTGGCGCAAGCTGTCGCGCAAGATGCCTTCGCTTTCCGGGGTCAGCAGCCACACCTGCAGGCCCACCGCGCTGCAATACTGGTTGTAGATCAGGGATTTGAGGGCGATGCGCACATAGTCGTTGAGGGCGGTGACGTCGCGTTCGTGCTGGCCGTGTTCGATCAGCGTTTCGGCAATCACCCGTACCCCGCGCAGCGGTACGCATTCCGATGCCAGGCGTTGCAGCACCTGGGAAAAACGCGCCAGCGGCACCACGCGCTGCAGCTCCTGGGCCACTTCCGGTTGTTCCGACTCCAGCCAGCCGAGAATCGCCTTGGTTTCCTGCAAACCGATAAATTGTGGCCCGCACACCTGCAAGGCGCGCTCCATGCGTTCGATAATCAGCGTGCTGGCGGTCACCACCGGCAGGCTCTGCAACTGCGGTGCATCGACGGGCATCCACAGCCATTGGCTTTCCTGGCGGTCCACGGTGCCGGTGATGGCCTGTTCCAGCTGATCGACGACTTGTGCCTGGCCGTCAATGGCGACATGGGTCTGGCTCAGAGTGGCCTTGAACATCGGTACTTCGTAGACCACGAAGCGGAATTCGTCCTGCTCGAGGTGGGACAGGTATTCGATGATGAACGAGGGCAACGTCAGGCCGTAATTGACCACCAGGCGGTTGCGACGCTGACGGATCTCGCTGACCAGTGATTCCACCAGCGCACGGTTCTGCGAGGGGTGAAATTGCAGCACAAACTGCCGGCTGGGCAGGAACATCCGCAAGTCTTCCTTGCCATTGTTTTCGGGGGCGACGTGTACCGGTTGTTCGGTCACCACCTTGGGTTTGGCCCGCTGCAATTGCAGGAAGCCGCCGAGGCTGCAAATGATGGCGATGGTGATAAATACGGCGGTGGGCATTCCCGGCATGGCGGCAAAGCCGAGCATGGCCACCGAGGCGATGATCCACGCTTTGGGCTGGCTGGTGATCTGTTCGGCAATTTCGCGGCCGATGTTGGCGTCGGCCGCCGCGTTGTCGTTGGAGACGCGCGTGATGATCATGCCCGAGGTCACGGAGATCAGCAGGGCCGGAATCTGCGCGATCAGGCCGTCGCCGATGGTCAGCACGGTGTAGAGCTGCACCGCATCGCCGGCGCTCATGCCATGTTGGATAACGCCGATGGAGATGCCGCCAATCATGTTGATGGCCACGATGATCAGGCTGGCGATGGCGTCGCCATTGACGAACTTCATCGCGCCGTCCATGGCCCCGAACAGCTGGCTTTCCTTGCCCAATTCAGAGCGTCGGCGCTTGGCTTCCTGCACGTTGATCAGGTTGGCGCGCAGGTCGCTGTCGATGGACATTTGCTTGCCGGGCATCGCATCGAGCGTGAAGCGTGCGCCCACTTCGGCAACCCGTTCCGAGCCCTTGGTGATCACCAGAAAGTTGACCACCGTGAGGATCATGAAGATCACCATGCCCACCGCCAGGTTGCCGCCTACCACAAACTGGCCGAAGGCCTGGACGATGTGGCCGGCATCCTGGTTCAGCAGGATCAGGCGCGTGGTCGAAATCGACAGCGCCAGGCGAAACATGGTGGTGATCAGCAGCACCGACGGAAACGTCGAGAAAGCCAGGGGCCGGGGCAGGTGCATGGCCAGCATGATCAGCAGGCAAGAGATGCAGATGTTGACCGCAATCAGGATATCAACCAGCCAGGTGGGCAGCGGCGTGATCATCATGAACACGATGGCCAGCACCACAAATGCCCCCACGATCTCGGAGCGGCGCATGGCCGCCAGGGCGATCTGGTTCAGCAGGTTGACGATCTTGTGCATCAGGCAGGTCGCCCCTTGGCCAGTTTTTGCTCTTGCTGGGTCAACTCGGCCATCAGCATCAGCAAGTTGCCCAGGGCGTTCTGACGGGCCTTGAGGTCTTTCCACAACAGGATCGGCAACTGTTGCAGCATCGGGCGCAGGCCATTGAGAAACGACAGCTGATGCTTGAGTTGTGAGCCACCAATAAATTGCGTCAGTTGCAGGGTTTCATGCAGGTTCATGCCCTTGCCCGACAACACCAGCAGGTGCTTGAGAAAGGTCGGCGCGTTGAGCTGCAACGCCGGGTTTTTACCGCGCATGCGCCCCAGCAAGTGTTCGCAGTTGTGCAACAAGGTGGATACATGTCGGGCGGTATTAAGGCCGTGCATCAGCGTGCGCAGTTGCTGACGGGTGCTGGACGGGGTGAAGGCGGCCATGTCGTCGGCGATCGCGCTGCGCAGGTCGCGCAGGGTCGGCTCGAAGTGGTGCTCGCCTTCTTCCTGGCCGAGGAGGGTGTCGATCAGGCTGGAAATCGTGGGTTGGCCCACTACGCCGTTGTAGTAAAGGTCGCGCAGGGTTTGCCGGCGGCGTGGGTTAAGGCTGGAGCGGGCAAAGGCGCGAGCCGTGTTGATGCCCGCACGTGCGCGGTTGCCGTGTTGGTGACGCAGCACCCGCAGTTGCTGTGACAGCAGCACGTGCTCCTCGCTGGCACCTTCGTTAAAGGCTTGGCGCGCGGCGGCTTGCAGCATCACATGGGCTTTTGCCGCATCGCCGCCGGCCGAGCGCAGCACCTCATCGAGGATGCTGTTGTCGATCACCTGGCGCTTGAGTTCCTTGCGCAAATTGCGCACCACGGAATCGAGGTTCAAGTCCTGGGTGCCCATCAGCAACTGGTACAGCTCACCCAGTTTCATCGCTTTGGATTGCAGCGCCGTGCTGCTGATCACCAGGTCGCGCTGGCTCAGTGACTGGCTTTGCTGGATCAGTGCCGAGGTGAATCGGGCCACTTGCTGCGGCGTGCTGCCCTGGTCTTTGGCGATCGTCGGCGCCATCGCCGCAGACGTGGCTTCGGGCCTTGGCGTAACCGGGAAAACAGGCTGGATCGCGACGATGGGGTTGAACGCGGAAATTTTCATGGCGCGGCACTGACGCAGGGGATCATGCGTAGTGAGTGGGGGTTTTGGCTAACGGGTTCCACTTAATAAGGCAATAGAAAAAGTGTGCATAAATATGTATTGGTCAAGATACGTTTGTGCAGAATCTTGCATTTTTTCAAAAGCCTTAGAAAAAATATGCTTATAAAACAGTCGGATAGGGCTTGTGTATTTATGGCATGTATATCGCTCTATAAGCCGGACATATCTTGAAATGGTATTTGTCCATGTGTGTGATCGATTCGCTGACGTTTTCCACTCATATCTCCGCGCTTCGCCAACTCGATGAGACGCTGTTGCAGAAGGTTCGGTTGTTCATCAGAAAGAAGGTGATGAACCCCGATGATGTCGAGGACCTGCTGCAAGGCACCTTTCTTGAAGCCTTGCGAAACGAGCATAAATTTCGCAATGAATCGCTGCTGCTGACCTGGCTGTGCGGTATCGCGATGAACCTGATTCGCAGCCATTTTCGCCAGCTCTACAACCAGCCATTCCAGGCCTGCCTGGAGGAGCGTGAAGTGCTGGATATTACCGATCAGAGCGATGTTTTCAGCGAGGTCAACGGCAGCCGTCAACTGGTGCGGGTGGTGGGCGCCATCGCCACCTTGCCGCTGAACATGCAGGAGATCATCCACGTCTCAATGGAGATGGAAGGCAACTACCTGGACACCGCCTCGCAACTCGGGGTGCCGGTGGGGACGGTGCGCTCACGGTTGTCGCGGGCGCGCGAGCAACTCAAGCGGAGAGTCTCCAGCGGATTTTGATCTGCGCGGCACAGATGGCCAATTAATTACACAGGAGGAGGGAACCTCTTGTGGCTCTGGTCCCACGCATTACAAATGTCCAACAGAAAGTGGCGGCCCCTATGCGCATTTCCAATTCCCCGTTTTCCAGTAGCAGTTCTGTCGCGGATTCCCAGGCGTCGCCCGCAACGTCGGACGCGCAGGGCGGTGGGCCTGCGAAAAACGGCGGCGTGCAGTTCGGCTCCCAGGCTCAGCCGCTGGAGTTCCTGAAGCAAACGCAAGATACGCTGGATGCAGGTAACGCCCAGATCGCGGATTTCGAGAAGCAGCTGGGCACTGAGTTGAACTCGTTCAAAAACCAGATTGATCAGTTCATGAAGAACCTGTTCAACCCGCCGGCTGACCCGCAGTCGGCACCCGGCCCGGCGTCGGTGCCAGGAGTAGGGGCAGGGTCAGGTGCAGCTTCAGGCGCTGCGCCTGCAACAGCATCTGCGCCAACAACGGCGGCAGCGCCTGTGCAAGGCGCGGCCCCGGCAGCACCGGCAGCACCGGCAGCACCGCCAGCGGCGCCAGCCACCAGCTCGGTGGCGCCCGCCAGTGACAGCGGCAAGTTCCTGGACGACTCCAAATACAACACCCCGGATGCCTTGAAGCGCTGGGCGCCGATGGTCGCGAACCTGCCGCCCGACCAGCAGTTGCAAGCCGAAAAAGAACTCAACCGACCGATCGCCGCCGCGCAGATGGCCCAGGAAGGCGGGGCCAATGGTGCGCAGGCCATGGCGTTCATCAAGGCCAACCCGGCGTTGGAAAACGCTATCGATACCGCGATCAACCCCAAGGCCGACGGGATCATCAACAACAAAGACCTCAGCAAGTTCGTCAGCCAGATGCAAAGCTCCGCCGACGGCGCCAGCAAGGACCTGGCGGCGTACCAGAAGGCCAACCCGAACGCCGACGAGCAATCGCTGCAAATGGTGATCTCCGCGTCGGTGATGCGCGCCAACGAACCCTTGACTGCCGCTGCGGACCCGGCGCACGCCGCAGGTGCCAACGGCCAGACCAAGGTCGATGGCCTCACCGATCAGGCCGGCCTGGCCGCGTTGCAAAACAGCAACCCGGGGCTGGCAGGTGTGACACGCCAAGCCGCCAAGACCTGGTCGCAACCGGGCTTTTTCAACCTGCTCGATCAAGGCGGGCTGTCGGGTCACGCCCTGGCGGCCCATAGTCCGGATGGCTTGTTTAACGCGGCGAATATCAGCGGCTGGATTAAAAACCAGGCGCCAAAAAATGGTGGCGAATTCGCCAGCATGGTCAGCGATGCCGCGACCATCAATGCGGTGGCCAACGTCGATATCAGCAAGCTGGGTGCCGACGTTTTCAAGAACCCGCAGAATTACTCCGGCGCGCAAAAAGCGGCGGTGATGGTCAAGTTGCAACAGACCAAACTGAGCGTCGATGCAGGCAGCGACCTGCGCAAAACCGGCGATACCGAAAAAGCTCTGTCCGACGATATCAGCCAATTGCAAAACGACCCGGACGTGCAGGCCTATCTGCAAAAAGCCGTGCCGGAACAGGAAAAAGCCCTGGTAGCCAGCGACCCTTCGCTGACCAAGGCGGTTTACGACCAGATGAAAAACGTCAACAACGGCTCGGCCCTGAGCGCGGATATGGACACGGCCGAGAAGAACATGAAAAAGGGCGCGGCGGCGCCCGACTACAGCAGCGCGGCCAACGGCCTGTCGGCCCAGTTGCAGTTGCAGCAGGATTTGCTTGGCCCCAACGCCAAGGTGCCGACGGCGCAGCAGGTGCTGGGCAACCAGCCCGCGCTGCAATGGAAAATGCAGGACGCCTACCAGGCCAACTTCACCCAGGGCGGCGAGTTGCAGCAGGGCCTGAGTGGCAAGAAACCCGACGCCACCCAGGCGCTGCAAACCGTGAACGATCACCGCGCGGCCTATGAAAGCGTATTGCCGCCCGCGTTTGTCGGCGCCCAGCAGGCGGGCTTCCAGAGTTCTACCCTCGATGCCTTGCAGCAGTCCAAGGCCGGACGCAGCTTCCTCAACAGTGCGGCCAATGGCGATGCGACGGCCACCGCGACCCTGGCGATGACGGCCACGCAAAAGGCGCAGAACGTCAAAGACGATGTGGATGACGTCAAGAAAGGCATCAGCGGCGTCAAGGACGGTGTGGACGCGGTGCGCTCGATGGCGGGCCACGAAGCCACCGTGGGCCTGGGCCGCATGGCGGCCGGTGCGGCGATTCGCGTGGGGGTGGCAGTGGGTGCAGAAGCTGCCGGGGCCATGGCTGCCAGCGTTATCGGCGCCGCTGCCGGCCCTATCGGCTGGGCAGTGGATGCCCTCGCCAGTATTGGCCTGGGCATCGCCGCGATCATCGCGGCGGTGAAGAAACACGCAGAAGCCAAGGCGTTCGACCATAACGTCGACCCGACGCTCAACCAGTTCGGCATCCCTAAACCGCATTGATCAACACGCCTCGTTCCTGAGATTAGCCCCCAAGGAGTACTGCTTTGAATATTTCCCCTGCGTCGCTGCGTACCGCGATTCAAGACATTGAGAAAGACCTTGAGAAAGTCCTGGGCCAGGGTGCCCAGCCTGCCTCCGAGCAGCATGGGCAAGCTGGGCAAGGCGCGCCTGCCGGAGCCAAGGAGCTGACGGCTGCACGCCCGGATAAACCTATCGACTTCGGCACGCCTTCGGACCCTTCCTCGACCACCACACAGCCCAAGTCGGCTGATCAAAAAAGTGACGCGGACCAGAGTGGTTCGCTCAATCAGATGATCGAAGACATCCTCAAGGTGGTGATGCAGTTCCTGCAGTCACTGATGCAAAAAAATGGCGACTCGGGGTCCGATAGCGGCGATTCGGGCTCGGGCTCGGCCAAGCCCGCCCCGCATATTCCGCGCAGCGGTGTGGCTGACCAGGGCGGTGGTGGTGGCGGTGCTGCTCCAGCGCAAGCGAGCCCCGCAGGCGGGAGCTCGCCAGCAAGCGCGGCGTCGGGCAATTCCGGCGTGACGGGCAGCAGTGACTTGCACCTGCCGCCGGCACTGGAACCGTATCGCGCCGACATCCAGGAAGCCGCACAGAAAACCGGAATGCCCGCCAGCGTTATCGCCGGGCAGATCTGGGCCGAATCCCGTGGCGATTCGAATGCGTCCAGCACCAACGTCAACGGCAAGACCGACGGCGGCTTGATGCAGGTCAACGCTGACACTGCTGCGCAAATGAAGAGCGAGAACCCGGATAAATTCAACGGCAACGCGATCCACGACAACATCATGGCCGGCGCGCTCTACCTGCGTGACCAGAGCAAGGCGTTTGGCGGTGATATCGGCGCGGCGCTGCGTGCGTACAACTCGGGGCCGGACAAGGTCAACCGCAATAACCTGGCGGACGTCGGCGGCGTGGGCGACCCGGACTACGTGAAAAACGTGCAGCACTTCGCCCAGATCATCGGCAGCGGCCAGGGGCAATTACCGGCTTAAAAACATTATTCACCCGTGTAGGCAGTACGTTGTTACCCGCTTTGCCAGGAGGCTATAACCATGAGTAATCCCCCAAGAATCAGTTCTCATCCACCGGTATTGCCCGAGTTGGCATTTGAAGTCGAGCGACGCAACCAGGGCATTCAGATGCAGCCGCTGGGCCATAGCGCGATAGCCGGCGCCGCGCCGGTCAGTAGCGTCAATGATCCTCAGGTGCTGTTGGACCTGGAGCAAAAGATGGCGGATATTTTTGCCCCGCACGAAACGCCCGACAACAAGCAGGCCCTAGGCGCATTGGTCAAGGACCGCGCCGGGCAGTTGCAGGCGATGGGGCAGACGGCGGCCGACGTGGAGCGTTTGCTCGACAAGGCCACGCGTATGGATCGGGTAACATTGCCGGCACTTGGGGCGATGGGGTCGGCACCTTTTGCGGTGGCCTCGGTGCTGCTCGACAAGGTGCCGGACATCACTCAAAAGGCCGCTGGAAACCCGTCCTATACCGGGTTTATTGGGGGGGCGTTTTCGGGCGCGATCGACACGGCAGCCAGTGGCGTGCTGGCGCGTACTACCCATGACTCAATGTGGCTCAAGGCGCCGGCCGAGGTGCTTGAGCCAGTGATGCAGCAGGCTCAGGAGGCCAGGGGCACGGAGAACCTGGGCCGCCGTGCGCTGGATTCGGCGCTGGCGAATCAAACGTTCAGTTTGCGTAACGTCGCCAGGGGCCTGGTGGCGACGGCACTGATGGGCACCGGCCACCCCAAGGCGGCTGCGGCGGCGGATACCGTGTTCGGTTCGGCTGGCGGCATGGCCGCTGGCGCCGGGTACGCGGTGGCCACGCGCCGCAGTGACCTGCACGCTCACCGCGCCGGCCCCGAATACCTGTTCGGGCGCCAGGATTGGAAAAAGCAGTATGAAACCCTCAGAGATTGCAGCCCCACACGCGACCCGTTGATCAACAGCGGCAAGCGTTTGGCCAAACTGCCACTGGACATCTTGACGGACACGGCGAAGTCCCTGGGTGGCGTCATTTCTGCCAGCAGTGCAACGGCAAACGGCTTGGCGCTGGGCGGTGGCGGAGCCTTGGCAACCGTAGCCCGCAGCATGGTCAAGGGCGCGGCGGCCAAGGCCGGGTATTCGCCTGCGGCCATCGCCGCCGCAGACGGCGCTACCAACGTTGCCATGTCAGCCATGACGTTTGGCGCTTACGGCGCGGTGGGGGTGTTGACCGACCCGGCCAGCAAGGCTGCGACCAAGACGTTGCAAGAAGACGTGCCGGCCAAGACGATGAGCGCAGCAAGCGCTGTGGCTGAAGGCCTGTCGTCAGCCGCCGAGGCGGGTGCTAACGCAGTCGCCGGTTTGGCGAACCGGTTGCGCCAGCGCCCGGCGCGGGGCGTTGATCCGCAAGGTGGCTCCGAGGTCTGATCGGCGAATACAAAAAAGCCCCGAGGGTTCGTTCCCGGGGCTTTTTTTGCTTGTGTATCAGCCGCGAGAGCGGTCGGCCGCGTATTGGTTGCGCAGGGGAAGTCCATGTTCCGTCCGTATGCTGTTTTCGGAAAACGCTTCGTTCTTGTACTTGCCCAGGCCGACGGCGCGTGCTTCCTCATTCGCAGCCGGGGTGCCGGCGGTATAGCGGTCGCCCACACCGCCGGTGTAAGTACCTTTCATGATCCGATAGCCGTGCACCATTTCGTGGGCCAGGGAGACGAATGAGAGTTTTTTGTTGGAGTCCAGGAACGGCATGCCTGCCTCGTCGACGGCCACATATTGCTTATGGTTGAAGTCCACGTTGGCGCTCGTGCCAGTGCCTTTTTGCATTCCGCTTTTAAACGCCAGCTTTGCGGCTATGGCGTTGTTCTCCAGGCTGAACTCCGAGTCTGGCACACCGTTGGCAGCGGCCTGTTGCGCGGTGAGCTTGGCGTGTGCGGCGGTATCGCTATAGGCATCAACCACGCTGATCGTCATGGCTCTGCCGTTGGTGCTGAGCTTGCCAATTTCAGCAATCAGGCTTCTACCGTTGGGCCTGCTCGCAAGCTTGGTAAGGGCCGACTCGGCTTTGTTGTAGTCATGCTGGTCATAAGCCTTGATGAGGATGTGTGGGGCGATGACGCTGTTTTGAATTCTCATTGCAGAGGTCCTGTGGCGTGTTTACTTGAGTGTGATGCTTTGCTGGGTCAACAGGCTTTTGTTCAGGTCGCTGGCCGCGCAGGTCTGTTTGTCCCGTGGTTTTGCAACGTTGTGCCGGGTGATGACGTCGACGTGATGGCAGAACCGGTCGAAGTACTCCACGAAACTTTCCGGGGTGAGCGCCGAGAGCGACTCTTTGCCCCACACCACAATCAGCTCTTCGGCAGCTAGCGCACTCACCACAATGCTGTGTGCGGCGTCCACGTTGAGGTTGATCTGCAGCAGTTCAAGGAGGAAGTCAGCGCTGTAGCCACGGTGAAGCGGGGTTGATGTGCTGAGTGTGACGTTGGCGTCGGCGAGGTGGATCTGGATCGTTGCGCCGTTGGCCAAAACGAGGTCAACGCACGCGCCATGCTCAAGCGCCGGTGCAGGGCGGCGCATCACCAGGAACAGGTGATTGACCAGTTTTTGAAACGAGTCTTGGTGGTTCATTGCTTACCTTCAGTTTTCAGCCATTCAAATCTAAATGAGTGGGGAAAACCGGGGTCAGGTTCCTGGCTGCGGGCGAAATAGGCGCGGCGCCACTGCGCAGTGATGCCTGTCTGGCGCAAGTCTCAGGGAACCCAACTGCGTGGTTACCCACTCACGAAAATGCTTGAAAAAACTGTGCCGCGAAGCGCTCCCGATGTTTCCACCTAGTGAGGCAATTCAATGACCCCTGTTGGTCCTGTAAACCACGTCTTTAGGCAGCCTGCGATTGCATCGCAAAGCGTCAGCAAACCCAAGTCATCACCCGTTGCTTCCAAGGTTGTTGTGCCGCAGTTTCCCGTCGATAGGTACGGGCATATCAATATGCCCGCCCAGGAAATATTGGCGAGCCTGTGCGCGAAGAATGAGGTGACTTACCTGGCTGACACCCACGGCAAACTGGGGATTCCCGGCTTCGTCAGCGGCGCGGCCAGTAAACTCAAAGAGGCTGGAGTCGAAATGGCTGGGGTCGAGTTCGTCAAGTATTCAGAGAACGCAGCCTTTCAAGCGGCCTTGTCCCATGGCGAAGGCGCCGTGCAGGATTTTTTGAATAAGAACTGGGGCAAGCATGGTTACGAATGGACCGGCCGCGTGGCCAAGGCGATCTGTGACTTAAAGAAAGCCGGCATAAAAGTAGTCGGCATCGACCGCGCCGTTGCGGGGCCGGCACCCACCAATCTGCCCGAGTCATTGGCCTACATGAGAAAAAGGCTGGCGTTGAATGGCGCGTGGGACATGGCGCTTGTCCGAGAGCTGTCAAGCGCATCCATGAGCAAGGCGATTGTGTGGGGCGGTGCGACTCACTTTCGAACAGGCGATGCGAATGGGCCCAATGACATGCGTCCTGGGCCGGTGATGGGATTTGCCTTCGAAGGTGAAAAGGACGCTCTGGCCCTGGGGCAGAGTCGGATGCGCTCGCTTGATAATAAACCGCTGATCGAAACCACTATCGCGAATAGCTAGCCTGCACCCCACAGGATGCAGGCAGGCGTGGGCGGCTCAGATCACGTAGAAACCGTGTGTGCCGTCGCGCGCCAGTTGGTCGACCAGGCCGAATTCCCAGTCCAGGTACGCTTGCATGGCTTCCTTCGGGCTGTCGGTGCCTTCGTACGGGCGGCGGTAGCGATCGATACGCGGTGACGCGAGATGGGTCTCGCCTTCTTCCAGTGGCAGTTTTTCGGCGATCCAGTTAAGCGTGCCACCTTGCAACAGGAAGACCGGCTTGCCGGTGATCGCTTCGACCTCGGCGACCGCCAGGCGCGCCAGTTGGCTGGTGCCGCAGGTCAGCACGTAGCGTTCGGCGGGCGGCACCTTGGCCAGGGCCTGGGGCAATTGCGCCCGCAAAGCCCAGAAGGCACCGGGGATATGGCGTTTGACGTAGTTGACGCTTGGGGTGAAATCCAGCACCGCCGTATCGCCATGGGGCAGCCACTCGGCCAGGGTGTGGGGGCTGATCAGTTCGGCCTGCAAGGGCGCCGGCACCGGCGCGACCCACGCACCGTGTTCGCTGAAGTTCGCGGGTTGCAGTGCGTCCAGCACATGCACCTCCCAGCCCAATTGCGCCAGCCATGACGCGGACATATTGGCCCGCACGCCGTCGTCATCGGCCAGCACCAACCGCGCTCCGCGCACGCTGGCCACGTGGTCGGTTTCCTGCACCAACTGGCCGCCCGGTGTGGAGCGCGCGCCCGGCAAGTGGCCGGCTTCGAATTCCTCCGGCGTGCGCACATCGAACAGGTAGGTGGTGCGGTTCGGCTCCTGCTGCCAGCGTTGCAGGTCGTTAAGTGTGGCGCGGCCGACGCGTGCTTTGTCGGCGACGCGGCGTGCGTCTGCGGCGGCGATTTGACGGTGTTCTTCCGAGGTCGGTGCAAAGCGGCGCGCTTGGCCATGGGCGAGTTTCTGCCCGGCCAGGGTCCAGCCGATGGTGCCGTTGCGCAGTGCCGACACCGGGTTGGCGATGCCTGAGTTGATCAGCGACTGGGTGCCGATAATGCTGCGGGTGCGCCCGGCGCAGTTGACGATGATGCGGGTGGCCGGGTCGGGTGCCAGTTCACGCGCGCGCAGCACCAGTTCGGCACCCGGCACGCTGATGCCGGTGGGGATGCTCATGGTCTGGTATTCATCGAAGCGGCGCGCATCGAGCACCACCACATCGGCCTGGCTGTCGAGCAGCGCCTGTACTTCTTCGGCGGCCAACGAGGGCGTGTGGCGCTCGCTCTCAACCAACTCGCCGAAGGCTTTGCTGGGTACGTTGACGTCGATAAACAGCTCGCCACCGGCGCGGCGCCAACCGTCCAGGCCACCTTCGAGCAAGCTGACCTGGGTGTAGCCCAACGCAACCAGGCGCGCAACGGCACGTTCGGCCAACCCTTCGCCATTGTCGTAGACCGTCACTTGGGTATCGCGACGGGGAATGCGCGCATACACCTCCAGCTCCAGCTTGGACAGTGGGATATTCGCAGCGAACAGCGGGTGCGACTCGGCAAAGGGCGCTTCTTCGCGCACGTCGACCAAGGCGACTTCTTCACGGTCCAACAGGGCCTGGCGAATCTGGGCGAAGCTGCGGTTCGATACGGTGGTCATAGGGCAGGGCTCTTTTCTTTGGACAAATCCCAGATGTTCGGGAGGTAGGCGTTGGAATAACCGGAGATAAACAGTTTCTCGCTGCCGTCGGGCTGGTACACCGCGCGGCGCACGGCACCAATATTGGCGCCGTATACATGAATGCTGATCGACACCTGGTCACTGTGGGCATTGCTGACCTGATGGATATCCCCGACCTTGGGTGACACCGCCTCAACCTGGCCGGGCAGCAGTTGGACCGGTTTGCCTTCGGCCACCAGGCTGCCATCGGGTGCGCGTTCAAAACCCTGGGAAAACTCCGCACCGCGCAACATGCCGATCAGGCCCCACACCCGATGGTCGTGAATCGGCGTGCGCTGGCCCGGCCCCCACACGAAGCTGACGATGCTGAAGCGCTGACGTGAATCGGCATGCAGCAAAAACTGCTGGTAGCGCTCGGGGTCGGGTTGGGCGTACTCGTCGGGCAGCCAGTCGTCATGGCTGACCAGTTGCGCCAACAGCTTGCCGCCACGGTGCAACAGGTCGCCTTCGCGTGGGTTGCCGTCAATCAGCTCGGCCAAGGCGCCTATAAAGGCTCTGAGTCTTTCGGGGTGTCGAGCCTGGGTCATGGCAGTTCCATCAATACTTTTATGGGGATGGCGTGATGGGTTTATATAAGCATAATGTTTATAGTTAATATGCTATTTTTTAATGATTAGCTTATAGCTTTAGGTAATTTAGAACCGGTCTGAATAGCGTTAGACGTTATCGATCACAGCGCAGGCTATCCAGACAGCCGTGTGACAACTATGCTTGCCACACATCTTAATGACTGTTCTCTATGTGCGGCCCAAATGAAAATTGACGATATCGATGCCTTTGTCGAAGTGATTCGTTGCCAGTCCATCAGCCACGCTGCCGAGTCGTTGCAGTTGACTCAGCCGGCCATCACCCGCCGCGTGCAGAACTTCGAGCAGGCGCTGGGCGTGGAGCTGTTCGACCGCAACACCAAACCGCTCAAACCTACGCTGATCGGCACGCGGGTGTATGAGCAATGTCGGCTGATCCTGCGCGAGATGGATGCCCTGCGTGAGCTGGTGGCCACCGATGCGCCGCCTAGCGGTGTGTTGCGCCTGGGTGTGCCGCAGACCATCGGCGATGTGGTGCTGCTGGATGCGCTCAAGCACTTGCGCAGTGAATACCCCGACTTGCGCGCCCAGGTCGCCACGGGTTGGGGCAGCCAACTGGTCGGCAAGATCGAGCGCGGCGAGCTGGATGCGGCGGTGGCGTTGTTCCCGGCGGGCAAGATCTTCCCGGACAACATTGTCGGTGAGTCTATCGGCAAGATGGAGTTGGTGGTGGTGTGTGCCAAGGCACAGTTGCCGAAAAAGCCCTGCAAGTTGGCTGATGTGTATCAGGGCGGCTGGATTCTCAACCCGGATGGCTGTGGTTTTCGTGCCGGGTTGCAGCGCACCTTGTCCGACCAGGGTCTGGCGCTGCGAGTGAACCTGGAAACCTTTGGCACTGAGTTGCAGCTGGGCCTGGTGGCGGACGGCCTGGGCTTGGGGCTGGTGCCGCGGCCGCTGCTGGAGCGCAGCGCGCACCTTGAGCAACTGGCGGTGGTGCCGCTCAAGGACTTCAAGCCGGTGATGGATTTGTGGCTGATCTACCCGCACTTCCTGGGTAACCTGCAAGGGCCGGTGGATGCGTTTGGGACGCTGGTGGCGGCCTCTTTACACAAGATCCGCAACGCTGCTTGAGACTGGGGGCTGCGGACTGATCGTTCCCACGCTCTGCGTGGGAATGCCTCTTGTGACGCTCTGCGTCACGCTTTGGGACGCCGAGCGTCCAGGGCTGAATTCCCACGCGGAGCGTGGGAACCATCTATGTGGTAGCTGGTTTTTTTATAAAAAAAAATAATAATTAGCTTAGATTAAAATGTGCTTTTTATTATTTTTGGCGATCCCCTAGGCTGACTGGAAGTCCTTAAGGCCATCCAGGAAGTTTTGCCATGAGCAGCGTCACCTCGCTTTCCAGTGTTTCCAGCAACGTCCGCCAGCGCGTCACGCCAGAAGAGTGGGAGGTGCGCGTCAAGCTGGCGGCGGCCTATCGGCTGGCGGCGTTGTACAAGTGGACCGACCATATCTACACGCACTTTTCTGCCCGTGTGCCGGGGCCGGATGAGCATTTCCTGATCAACGCCTACGGGCTGTTGTTCGATGAAATCAACGCCTCCAACCTGGTCAAGGTCGACCTCGACGGCACGATTGTCGACGACCCGACCGGCCTGGGCATCAACTACGCAGGCTATGTGATCCACAGCGCCATCCACGGCGCGCGTCATGACTTGCAAGCGGTGCTGCACACCCACACCCGCGACGGCATTGCGGTGTCGGCGCAGAAAGATGGCTTGCTGCCGATCTCCCAGCATTCCATTGCGTTCTCCGGGCGCGTGGCTTACCACGGTTATGAAGGCGTGGCGCTGGACCTGGATGAGCGCGAGCGGCTGGTGGCCGACCTGGGCGACAAGAGTGTGATGATCTTGCGCAACCATGGGCTGTTGACCGCAGGCGTCAGCGTGGAGCATGCCTTCCAGCAGCTGCAAGGGCTGGAGCGCGCGTGCAATATCCAGATCGCGGCGCAGGCCGGTGGCAATGCAGAGCTTATCTTCCCGCCGGCAGAGGTGGTGGCCAAGGTGGAGGAGCAGGCCAAGGTGTTCAGCAATGGCGCAGGGCCGGGTGTGGTGCGGCATTGGAATGCGTTGATTCGGCAGTTGGAGCGCACGGATACCGATTATAAAAACTGAAGTTGAAACCACTGAAGATCAACACTGTGGGAGCGGGCTTGCTCGCGAATGCGGCGTGTCAGTCAACGCAAATATTGACTGATCCACCGCATTCG
>NZ_CBFHAZ010000095.1:0-25584 GCF_965653655.1 Pseudomonas onubensis
GGCTTGCTCGCGAATGCGGTGGGTCAGTGACAGATGAATTGACTGACACACCGTATTCGCGAGCAAGCCCGCTCCCACAGTTGACCGCATGCAGTTTTGAATATGAGATCGACTGTGGATTTGCATTCACTGAAGAGCTCCCACCTTTGACCGAGTATGGCTCTGCTGTTGCTCTGGCCCTTACATCCTTTTCGATGACGAAGTCAGCGGTCTTTTGATCTGCGCTTGTGATCGTGATCTTTATCTGAAATCGACCTGTCAAACACGATGGTCCAAATCACTGTCGGATTGCGGGCATGCCGAGCCGTAGCGAGATAACGGATGTATCCCCAGCAGCCCGTCAATCAAACCACTCCCGTCGCCCCTCAAACGTGCCCACAATCAGTTCCACCACCATCCGCACCGCCTCGGCATCATGCACCTGCGCATTCACCGCCAGCCATACCTGGCGCTGCATGGTCTCGCCCATCAACCCCGGCAACGCCACCAACCCACGGTCAAAGCTGCCCATGTAATGCGGCAGCAGACCAATGCACGCGCCGCAACGAATCATCTCCAGCATCAGCGAATACGCCTGCACTTTCACCACCGCTGCCAAGCGTTGCTCAACCACGCTGTTCCAGGGCTGCAACGCCTCAACCTGCACATCCGGCTGCCATTGCACCAGCATGTAGTCGTCAAGGTCTTCCACACTGTCCGGGCGCGTGGTTAACCGCGAATAGCGCTTGGCGATATGCGGTAAATATTGCAAAAGCGCCAGGCGCCGTGGCGGTTCGGTGGCAAAGCTCGGCCCAGGCACCGGCCCGTCGGCATCCGACAGCCATAACACCACGTCCACATCCACCGCCTGCAACGACAATTGACTGTCAATGGAGATAATTTCCAGACGCACACTGGCATTGCGGCGCAACAATGCGATCAGGTCGCGGCCAAGAACGTCATGCAGGATCGGCTCGGCAACGGCCAGGCGTATCAGCGGCTGTTGCACCATCACCGGCACACGCCGCTCGCGGGCCAAGGTCACCAGGTGCGCTTGCAGTTGCAGGCCGTCACGGCTCAGCGCCAGGCCATTGCCTTGATAGCTGAACAGTGAACGGCGAAGTTGCTCTTCCAGCTGCGCCAGGCGCTTGCGCAGCAGCGTGGCCTTGATATTCAAACTGCGCGCAGCCTGCATAAAACAGCCACACCGCGCGCTGACCAAAAAGTACCGCACCACCTCCGGCTCGATCTCTGCGGCCAGGGCCAGCCAGGCGCTGCGCGGCTCGTTTGGCGCGCGATAAGCTGCCGCCCCCTGGGGGCCGGACGGTTCTAGATATGCCATGGGAGACTCCCTGTCGTGTCGGTCGATGCATCCAGTGCGAAGGCAGGCCGGGGTTATTCCAGCACCTTGTTCAGCGCGGCACCGTCAATGCTCAAGGTCGCGGTATTGAGCATGCCTTCCAGGTAAGCCTTGGCGATCTGTTCCTGGCGTTGAGCGCGCAAGGCGTGGGTGAGACGTTCGCGCAGCTCATCTAGGCTGGCGGTGCGTGCCGGTTGCTGGCCGGTCAGTTTGAGCACATGAAAACCGGCCGCGCTTTGCAGCGCATCCGACACCGCGCCGACTTTGAGGCGCGAAACCACGCCACGTACTTCCGGCACCAGTTGCTGCAACGGTTGCAACCCAGAGTCACCGCCTTGTTGAGCGGTGCCAGGGTCCTGGGAATATTGCGTGGCCAGGGCGGCAAATTCAGCCGGCGCAGCCTGGGCTTTGCGGCTTAGTTCCTGGGCCTGGCGGCGCACGCTGTCGAGGTTTTGCGGATCATTCACGGCGAGGAAAATCTGGCTGACCCGGTACAACGGCGGCGTCACCCATTGGGCCTTGCCACTGTCGTAGGCCTGTTGCAATTCAGCCGCGCTGGGGTAGTCGGCCGGCACCTGGCTGACCGACAGCATGTAGTCACGGAACACAATCTGTTCGGTGGCGGCGCGGGTCTGTTGCTCCACCTCCGGGCGCTGACGCCAGCCTTGGGCATCCGCCTGTTCGAGCACGGCCTTTTGCGCCAGGCGTGAACGTATCCAGGCTTCCAGCGCGCCACGGTTACCGCGCAATTGTTCGCGGGTTTCAGCCGGCAAGCTGGCCATCACGCTTTGCAGTTCAGGCAGGCCGATCTGCTGGTTGCCCAAACGCGCCACCGCCGGGCCTGCGCCTTCGGTGTTCACGCCCGGCGCCGGCTGCTGAGCAGCGACCGGGTCAGCACCCGGTCGCAGACTCAACCCTACCGCCACGGCCAGCAATGTCAGCGCACCGGCGCCGACCAGCAGGGTTGGTTTTTTCACAGGACAGGCGCCTCTTCATCCACCGGCGCCGCGGCAGCCTGGGCCTGCAATTGCGCGGCTTGCTGGCTGTAATCGCGCAGATACACGATAAATTCCTGCAGCAACCGGTCCCACAGTTCCAACTGGCTGCGCAGGTGCGCGGCGCCCACGCCGGCCACCACCACATCCATTTCCATCAGCAAAAATTCGCCCTGCAACGACAGGCGGGCAAAGCGCCGCGAGGCGTTCCATACCTCGGCCAGCCCCTTGGGCAGTTCACCTTGTACCCGCAGCGCGCAGCTGTAGGTGAAGTCCACGTAGCTGCCCTGCTCGGCCGCCGCGTTGCCGAAACGCACGGCAAAACCGATGCCCTGGCTGGCGCTGAGCAGTTGCACGATGCCGTTCTGTTCGGTCTGGTTGACGCGGTAGCCGGCTTCCTGCAGCAGCTCGGTGAGGCTTTGCGGGGTGACGCTGGTGATCAGTTGAACATCGCTCATAGTGTCTCTTCCTTGTTGATCATTGATTAAGGGCGGTGTGCGGAGCATCAAACCGATTAAGGTATAGCTCATCACCAAAACCCTGGGCCAATTCCTCGAACTTGACCCGCGCGCTGCTGGCGAACGGTTGGCGGATGCTCATCACCTCGGCCACGTCGATTTTTTCGTAGGCCGCCAGCAGTTGCTTGGCCACGCCGTACATCTGTTGATTCTTGGCTGAACATTGCTGCACTTGTGTGTCACGTTCGCTCAGTTGCGCCTGCAAGCGGGCGCGTTCGGTTTCCTTGCCCTTGGCCAGCACCAGCAACTCGTCATAGGCCTTCTTGAACTTGCCGACCTGCTCATTGCTGGCCGCCACCTGGGCTTGCGCCTGGCTGTGCAGGCTCTGCTGCTGGCCGGCCATCTGCTCGGCTGCACCACGGGCCTTTTCCAGCTCGGCGCTCAATTGCTTGATCTGTGCCTGGGCCTGCCTGGCCTGGGTTTCGGCGGCAATGCGCGCGGCACTGGCCTGGGCCTGCTCGCTTTGCAGCGCCTGCAACTGCTGGGTGGTGCTGCGCAGTTGCGTGCGCAGGCGCTCCTCCATGCCTTCGGCCGAAACGCCCGTGGCCACCAGCACCAGCAACAGCCCGCCTAAGATTCGCGTGTTCATGTGGCATCTCCCTGCGCATCAAAAGCGCGTGTTGAGTTCCAGTTGCATCACATCCACTTCAAACGGCGCGCCATACACTTCGGAGGCGCTCAACCAACGGGCGCTGGCGTAGATGTTCTTGTCGATGCCGTAGTTGCCGCCCACGAAATAGCCCTTGGCGTTGGTGCCGCCCAGGTGAAACGAGGAGTCATTGAAGCCATCCGGCAAGGCGTCGGGCTGGATGTATTTGTAGCCGGCCAACAGGTTCCAGTCGCCGCGCTTGCGCATCTCGAAGGCATTGCCGAGGGTGAACTGCACCATCGCCGCATTGCCGCCGCTTTCAAACTGGCCCTTGCTGTTGATGTTGTTGACGATCTGGCCTTCGCTGCGCTTGAGCATTTCGCCCTTGTCGTAGGCCAGGTTGTGGATGTAGTTGCCTTGGGTGCGCAGCTTGAAGTCGCTGGGCAGCTCGGCGTCCCAGGCCAGGTTCAGGTCGAGCACGTCGAACTTGGAGGCCAGGCCCACAAACTGCGGCTGTGGGGTCAACCCAGGTGTGGCCGGGTTGGGGGTGATATCGCGCAGCAGGAACACACTGTTGCCCTTTTGCATAAAGGCCAGGCGCGAGCCATCGGTATCACACGCAGGCTGACCCGCCCACGGGCTGCACGGGCTGGAGCGTTGGCCTTCGATATCGTCAAAGTGGTAGTACGCCATTGCGCCCTTGAGGCTGTTGCTGCGGTTGATCTTCCAGTTGGCGCCGACCTGCCCGCCGAACAGCCATTTGGTGTCGCTGTCTTCCTTGTCGAAACCATTGCTGCTGGACGCGTCGGAGGTGTATTCCACGGGGAATACGCCGAGGGTGCCGAACACGCCCCATTCACTGCTCAGCGCATGGTTGAAGTTGGCCGCGATGCCGTCGAAGTTCAGGTCCGGCGAGTACAAAATGTCGGTGGAATAAAACGGGTTGGCGAAACGCCCGGCGGTGAGGGTCACGTCCGGGGTAGCTTTCCAGCTCAGGTAACCCTGGTCGAGCCAGATATCCTTTTTACCGAAGCCACCGCCCAGGGTCTGGGTGGTGGACACCGGGTTATTGTCCGAGCCGGTGCCGATGCGAATACCGGCGGTCCACTCAGGTGTGATCACTGCTTTCATGCCCAGGCGGGCACGCAGGCGGAACAGGTTTTCACGGTCTTTGTTGGCGTTGAGCAACGGCGGCAGCTTGGTGTTGGTGTCTTTGTTAACGTCATACGGGCCGCTTTCATTGAGCTTGGCGTAGTCGACGATTTCGTTGCTGTTGTTGCCCGAGAAGTAGCGCGACTCGTCACGCAGGCGAATATCGCCGTCGAAGCTGACACGCGACACCCAGTCCGGGAAGGTATTGGGCTGCGCCCAGTTTTCCTGCTTGGCGGTGGCCATGACTTCGGCCTTGACCTGGTCACGAATCTGATCACGCACCGCTTGCGGCACATACTGCACACGCACATCGCCAGGCGCCGCCGTAGGGCCGCTGGCAACCACCGGCGCAGCCGCGGCTTGCCGGGCCTGCTGGGCTTGTTGTTCGGCCTGGGCGATCAGCCCGTTGGCGGCGTCCTGGGTCAGCACACCTTGCTGCACCAGCAGGCGGATCAGGTTGATCGTGACGTTTTCCGACGGCGCAACCGGGGCAGCCGTCGCCTGGCCGACCAGGGTCGCGATGACCATGCCGACCGCCAGGGTCAGTCGATTCACGGGGGAAATCATGTGTACGCAACTCCTGTAAAAAACTGCAAGAAATGGGTGTGATCAATCCGGGCGTCGGCCCTTGAGCGACAGGCGCACCGGCATCGTCACCGCTGCCGGAACACGTTGTGAGGCATGGGGCGCACGTAAGGCGGCGAGCACTTGCGCGTCGGTCTCGGCATCGCCGCTGGACTTCACCAGCTCTGCACGCACGACCTGGCCCTCGGCGCTCAGCCACAAGTCGGCCTGCACGGCGTACGCCTTTTTGCGCAACTCGGGGTCATCCCTCAGCAGGCGCTGAAACAGCCCTGCCAGGTACTGTTTGTAAGTGCCAGTGCCCAAGCCGCCGCCACCGGAACCGGCCATGCCGCCGCCCTTGCCGGCGCCGATGTTGAACGCGTCGTTGCCGGACTGCGCATCACCATCGATCTGCATCGGGTTGGCCAAGTCATCGGCGGGCGAAGGTGGGGCCTCTTCCACCGGCTTGACTTCTTCGGGCTCAGGCGTGGGCACCGGCTCCGGGATTTTTTCTTCAACCTTGGGCTCCGGCTCCTTGGGTTTTTCCGGTGGAGGCGGCGGCGGTGGCGGCAACGGAATAATGGTCGGCACCTTCGGCGCTTCGCGGCGCACGCCACTCATGTCATTGGCCCACTGCCACAGGAACCAGGCAGCCACGGCGGCCAGCAGCAGGCCGGCGCCCCACTTCAGCGGGCGCAGCAACCTGTTCTTCACGGGCATGGGCGGGATCGGCATCTGTGCGGTCATGGCTCAACCCTGGCCCGGCTTGCCGGTGACCAGCCCGACCTGGGACAGCTCCAGCCGGCGCAGCAAGTCGAGCACCTCGATGACCTTCTGGTACTGCACCATGGCGTCGCCGCGCACGATCACCGGAAAGTCCGGGTTCTGAGCTTTCTCGATGCGCAGGCGCTCTTCCAGCTCACCGAGCGTCACCGGGTAGGCGTCGAGGAACACCTGGCCGCCGTCGTTGACGGAGATGGCCTTGGTCTTGGCCTCGGACAGCGACACCGAGGCGCTGGCCTTGGGCAGATGGATCTGGATACCCGACACCTGGGCGGTGGCGGTGAGGATAAACATCACCAGCACCACCATCAGCACGTCCACCAGGGGCGTGATGTTGATCGTGTCGACGGCGGCGTCATCGTCATCGTCGTGGGCGGCATTCACGGAAGCCATACTGATTCTCCTCAGGCCGGAACGGAGGCGTGGTGGCCGCGCGAGTGCGCGGCTTCACTGAACTGGCTCTCGCCGTGCATTTCCGCCAGGCGGGTGATGAACTCGTCGACAAATACGCGCATATCGGCGCTGACTTCCTTGTTGCGCGTGATCAGGCGGTTGTAGCCAAACAGCGCCGGAATCGCCACGAACAGGCCCATGGCCGTGGCCAGCAAAGCGGCCGCCATGCCGGGGGCGATGGCGTTGATGTTCACGTCACCGGCCATGGCCGTGCCGAGGAACACCACCATGATCCCCAGCACCGTACCCAGCAGGCCGATGTAAGGGCCGCCGGCGATGGCATTGGAAAGGGTCGACAATTTGGAGCTCAGAGCCTGGTTTTCGCGGGTGCGCACGCCGTCCATGGAACAGCGGATCGCTTCGATGGTGGCCGCCGACACCGATGAGGTATCCGCGCCCTGGGCACGGCGGGTGCGGATCTCCTTGACCGCCACCAGGTACAGGCGCCAGAGCGAAGAGTGACCGAGGCGATCGGCCAGTTGGGCGTCATCGGCATACATTTCCAGGCGGGTGCCGATCTGCGCAAAATGCTCACGGAAGATCTCGTTGGCACTGCTCACGCGGCCGACCTGACGGTTCTTGCGCAGCATGATGAACCACGACTGAACCATCATCGCCACCAGCACCAGGATGATCACCCAGGCGTCAATCGGCACGGCCTTGAGCAAAAAGCCCAGGCTGCCGAAACCGAAGCCCGACTGTTCTTCATCCACGCCATACGCCACCAGCCTGGATTCGGCGCCCTGGGCACTCGCATCGGCCAGCAGCAGCGCGGCCGGGCGCGACACTTTGGACAGGCGCAGCTCATCCATGGCGCCGGCAAACGGCAGGTGCGTACTGCCCGCCTCCGGCACATCGGCACCGATCGCCGTCTGTGTAGTGAAGGCCGGCACGGCCACGGCCAGGTTCGCGGTTTCGCGGCCATTGACGTACAGCGCGACCTTTTCGCCCTCGGCGGTGAACGCCAGGTGTTGCCACTGGCCTGGGTTCAACGGTTGGGTGGAGACCGCGCGCTGGCCGTCGACTTCCACAAACGGCGTGCCTTGGTTCAAGCCCAGCAACAGGCTGTGGGGGCCATCGCGACGGGCCAGGACGATTTGCTCGCCACTGGCCTGGTCCAGGCGCAGCCAGGCACTGAAGGTCAATGCACTGCCGGCGGCGTGTTGCAGGGATGGGCTGGCCGGCAGCATGAGCGGCTGGCCGCCAAACTGCAGGGCGCGGCCGATCACGCCATCAATGCTGGCGCCGGTGGCGTTCAGCGCGGTGTTGCTGTAGGCCGTGGTGTCCCGGGCCGGGGTGCCGTTGGCGCCGTCAAAATGGTAAACGCCGGTGTAGTTCGGGTCGAAGGTCAGTTGGCCGTTGGCGATGGCCGGGGCTTTTTGATTGCCGTAGTACATCCAGATTTCCTGGCGCTGGCCGCCTTCGACCTTGGGCACATCAACCCAGATCAGCGCCATGCCCATCAGCGGGTCGAAGCTTTCGATCTGGTGATTGAACACAGTCTTGTCATCGGCGCTGACAAAGCGCAAATCACTGCCATCCTCCTTCACCCCATCGAAGGTGAAGTTGCCGGTGTGCAGACGCACCAGCAGCGCGGTACGGCCCAGGGCTTGATTGATGGCCGCGCCTTGGGCGGTGGTGTCCACGGTAATCTGTTTGCGGTAGTGCCAATCATCCTGCCACCAGGCATGGGCGGTGGCCGGAAGCGCGAAGCCCAGGCAGATCAACAGGCTCAGAAATAGGCGTTGCATGGTGAAGTCTCCGGGAGAAAGGGTCAGAAAGTCGCCTGCACACTGAAGTGCAGTCGCGAGTCCTGTTTCTGGGTGTTCGGTCCATCGAGCAGCGGGTAGCCCCAGTCCAGGCTGCCGGATAACCATTTGCTCAAACTGGCGCGGGTGCCGAGGCCGACACTGGCCAGGCTGTATTCGTCTTCTTGCTCGGCCAACGGCTTTTGCAGGCGCAGGCGCGCGCCTTCGGCGAACGCGTAGAAGCGCCATTCCTGCACGTAGCTGCCAAGAAACCTGGCCAATGAGGGCGTGCGCATTTCCTGGGAGAACAGCAGGCCCTCGTCCCCCGTACGCTCTGCCGCCAGGTAGCCGCGCACCGAAGTGGCGCCACCGGCGGAATACTGCTCGTTGGACACCAGCGGCCCGGAGGCCAGTTGGAAACCGCCCTTGGTCGCCGACTGCCAATCACTGGCGAAGGTGTAGGTGTAAGTGGTATCGCCTTTGAGCACCGCAAAACTTGGGCTGGCCTTGTAGCGCTTGTATTCGAATTCCTGGGCATCGCTGCCGTAGCCGAAGAACGCACGGGTGCCGACCACCAGGTTCAAGCCCAGGCTGAGGGCCGATTGCTCGCTGTAGCGATAGCCGTTGTAGCCGAAGGTGAACGGCGCATATTTGAGCGGCACCTTGTCGGCATTGCTGCCCAATTTGAGCTGCTCGTCGAAGTCTTTGAAGTCCACGCCGAAGGAGAACGAATTGGCCCAGTTATCACTGGCCGGCAGGTTGTAGATCGCCGACACACCGTAGGAATGGCCTTTGCCCAAGACGTTGCTGCCGCCGATGGTGGCGATGTTGCTGTCGGACTGGTAGCCGGAGAACTGCAAGGTCCAGCGCTCATCCAGCGGCGCGCTGTAGGAACCCGACCAGACCTTGGCATTGCTGCTGTCCTGGGGCGCCGTGAAGTAGGTCAGCGAGATGCTGTGGCCCAGTTGCCAGAGATTGTCGTAGCCCAGGGTCGCCACCGTGCGCAGCTTCTCGGTGTCGGCGCTGTAGTCGTTGTTCAGGCCGATGCTGGCGTGCCAGGGGTTCTGGTCTTCCACTTGCAGGTCCACGTCCATGGTGCCTGGCCGCGCGCCTTCGCGTACCAGCGGCGTGACCTGGCGCCCGACGCCCCGGTTAAGCCCGGCGAGCTGGGTTTGCACACTGGCAAAATCCGGCACCGCGCCCTCCTTGAGCGCCGGCACGTCTTCGCGAATTTCCACCGGCGAATAGTGTTTGGCGCCGACCACGCGCACGCGGCCGACCTTGGTTTCGCTGACTTGCAGGTAGACGATGCCGTCATCGACCTTCTGCTCCGGCAGCTCCACAAACACCGACTGATAGCCACGCGCCTGGTAGATCTTTTGCAGCGCATCGCGAGCGCCTTCGATATCGCCGAGGGTCTTTTGCGGGCCCAGGAACGGGTACACCGCTTCCTCGATGGCCGCCGCATCCAGCACGGTATTGCCGCGCACGAAATATTCGTTGACGTCGACCCGCCGCGCTGCGCCCTCCTCCTCGGCCAGCGCGGGTTGGGCCAAGGCCCCCAGCGTCAGGCACAGCGCCAGCGTTGACTTGAACAGATGCTCCACACCGCCCCCTGGTTGTCTAAAAAAGTTGCGCGCCTTCACCGATTGCACGGCGTTCGGCCTGCTCAATTGCTGGTGGTCGAAAGATGGCTGTGCCGGGCCAGCCAGGTGTGCAGCAAGGCAAAGTTCAGTGAGAACTCCGGCATGTGCAGCAAGGCGCCACAAAACACTTCACCGATGATTTTCTGGATCAATTGCACCGCCTGCGGGTTGTTCAGCAGGCTGGCGATGTCACGCTGCAGGGCGTGCAGGCTCCACACCTTCTGGGTCAGGTCGAGGCCGACAAACCAGCGAAACAGCAGGTTGTAATTGAGCTGCTCGTGCAGTTGCTGTTCGCTGGGCACCGAATACAGCAGCTGCAGCAACAGGATGTGCACCACGGTGTGCGGCGCGATCAACATGCCCGGCTCGGGCTGGAGCCAGTCGCGGTACTGTGCGAGCACCTCGTCGATCTGCGGGCGCAACAACACCAGCGAGTGGCCCGCCGGAATGTAGCTGGAGACTTCCTTCAAGGCGCCTTGCCAATCGTCCTGGGAGACGATCCACACCCACGGCGCGCCGTAGCGGTATACCGAAACCGGCTTCTTGCGCGCGGCCTCGACGATCTTCGACAGGCGCTGATCGAGCTCCTGCATGCCGACTTTCGAATAACGTTCCATAGTTCCCATTGCCCCACTCCTGGCGTCCTGCTGACGGCTTTGGAGGCGACTTTTGATCGCCTGCAGCGCGTTACATAGGCAAGACGGGAGTGGGTGGGGGCTACCGAACTTTTGTCATGAAAGCTTCATTTGGGATTGGGTGGGGGGCAATTTTTGCTGGGGGAAAGGATGTAAGGGCCAGAGCAATAACAACAGCCGACTTCATTTTCAGAGCTGCACGCGGTCAACTGTGGGAGCGGGCTTGCTCGCGAATGCGGTGTATCAGTTACAGATGAATTGACTGACACACCGCCTTCGCGAACAAGCCCGCTCCCACATTTAGACCGCGTTGCATCAGGTAGAAGCCGCCGTTACCGCAGCAACGGATATACACACGCAAAAAAAGGGGCAATCACCGATCGCCCCAAACCTTACAACGAGAGGTCCCGCAAAAAACCTTACAAACTAATCTGCCTACGCTCCTCATCAGTCAATCGCGCACGCGCCTGTTCACTCAAGGGCCCGGCTCCCAACACCTGCACCGGGCTGCCGGGGTTATACCCCGAGGTCTTTTGCTGGCCCGCAGGCTGCGGCTCACGCTCCACCGGCTCAGCGCCAAAACCCAACACCTCCACCGTCACGATCGAAGCCCTGCCCTGCTTCGCCGCCGCCTGCTGACTGCGCGCCGCGTCCTCCGCCGCCTGGGAAGCCGCCGCCCCCGCCGCACTCGCCGAGGTCATCGCCCCGGTGTTGACCGCCGCCGTCACCGGCACCCCGGACGACTTGCCCTGGGTCTGGATATTGGCCGCGTTAACCACGCGCAACGCCGCAATGTTGACGTTGCCCGAAACACGAATCCCCGCCTCGCCCGCATCAATGGTGCCCGCCGGCGCCAACAGGTCGATATCACCGGCCGGCACCTCGGCAATCGGCGCCAACGTCGCAATACCCGCCCCCGCGCTCGGCACGTTGGGCGACAAGGTCACATTGCCCCAGTTGTCATACACACGTTTCGGCGGGGTATAGAGCACGGTGGTTTTCGATCCCCGACCGGCGTTGATATCACCGGCATCGGACCACGCCAGAATCGAGCCGCCAAAGGTGGTCATGATGCGGCTCTGGCCCAACAGGATGCTGCCCTGGGCATACAACTGAATATCCCCGGCACCCTGGGTCAGCACCCCCGCCGTCGCCGGCGGCGCAGTCCCTTCAATACCGAACACCTGTTGCCCGCCAGGGCTGAGCATTTGGATATCGCCGCCAAACCGGGTATGCACCCCGGCACCGCCATACAGGGTGATATCGCCGTCATACACGATCGGGTTGCCCGCCACGTCCTTGCTCGGCAACAACCCGTCGATCGCCGCGCGACTGCGCAAAAAGCTGCCGGAACGCGGGCCTGCGCTCAGGTTGAATTCACGACCGCCCGCGCGCACTTCAGCGAAGTACACCGAGCGCGCAAAAATGCGTTGCTGCTCAGGCCCCAGGCCGGCGAAGTACGCCCGCGCCTGATCGGCATCACCACTGAAGGCATAGCGTTCCTTGAGCCACTGCAATAGCTCGGCCTCGTAGGTTTTCACCACCTTGCCCGTCTGCCCGGCCAGAGGCACACCTTCGACCGCTTGGTTGGCGCGGTCCAGGTAAGGCGTGACGAACTTCAGGTAATCCAGGCCATCAGGCCCTACCCCGGCTTCCAGCACGATAGACGCACCCGGTCGCGAATCCCCCACTGCCACCGGGCCCAGGCTGGTAATGGAGGCCTTGTCTTCCATCAACAGATTACGCCCGGCACTGACTTCCAGGGTGCCGGGGCCGGCGACGTTGAAGCTGCTGTAGATAATGTCGCGTCCGGCAGACACCACCGAGACATCTTCGGGGCGGTTGTGCACGAACAGGTTGCCGCGGCTTTCGCCTATGTAGTCGCCGTTGTCAGCAAGCAACGCCGGAAACACCGTGGATGTGCCCAGATACGTGCCTGAGCCGACAATATCGCGCCCCGCTCGCATCCACACCGGACCTGCGGATTCATAGCGGACCTGCCCTTGCCGACCGCTGCTGAACGTGATGATTTCACCACTGCGCAAGCCGACGATATCCCCTTGCCCGGCATAAAACCTGGCCGGCTGTGTCTGTGCCGGCGGGCGCGCAAGATCGGTTGGGCTGCGCAAGGCAAACAAGGAAAAGTCAGCCTGTATCGCGTCACCGCCCAGGTTGTCGATGACGCGATTGAACCCGTTCCTGCCGACAAAGGCTGGCGCCAAAGGCGTCGCTATGGAACCCAGGCTGTCACCTGACTGGTTGACTGCATAGCCACTGGCGTAGATGGAATCGCCGGCCAACATCGCCAGCCGCCCCTGGCTCGATGGCGCCAGCAATAGTGAGTAAACGGGATTATTGGGCAGCGGGCCAACGCCCAACGCGGACGCGCCGAGATAGATGCTGCCATTGGCTGCCACCACGCCCAGTTTGGAAGGGAAGATAAAACGCCCATCGGAGCTTGAGTAGTTCTGCCCTTGCAAAGGCGCAAGGATGCCTGACCTGGCAAGCGACACGCTCTGCACGCTAGGCGTCAAACTGCCACCTGCGGAAAAAAGGTCAATGGCCGTGCGCTCAGTCCACAGCGAGAACCAGGTGGTCCCATTGCCATAGTCTGTGCCGTTGTAACTGAACGCCTGGGTATTTTCGGTAGAAACACGTCCTGGATCGCCTGTCCCCGCCAGCACCAAGTCACCTCGGGTCGACAGGTTGGCCGTGGCGTCCCCCAACATCAACGTGATCCCGCCCGTGGCCGTGCCCAGGCTTGCGGTATACGGTGAGTAAGCACGGTTGTCCCTGGCATCCTGAGATCCGGGCACTTCACCGTAGTTCAAGGCAATGCCCCCCAGGCTGCCTGCTTGCAGGTTCAATGCACCACGCAAGTTGGTCAGTACGCCGTTGAGGCTGAGCACCTGCGCTTTATAATCGGCTGACAACGTAGCGGATTTATCGCGGCTTGCGCGGGCATCCAGCCCGGGGTTCAAATCACCGCCCATGCGCACATCCAGATCACCGCCACCGGTCAGCAGCAATTGCCCGTCGACCACCCGGCCAGTGCTGCCAACAGCGAGCACCAACCCTTCGCTGCGCGGTGCTCTGACTGCACCAGGATCGCCGCGACGAGCAAGCATGCCGGCATCGCTGCCCAAGTCCAGGGTCAGGTTGCCACCGCCCAGTGTGCCTACACCGGTGAACCCCACCAGGCGTGGAAGCAGGTTTATCTGTGCGCGGTCTTCGAGTTCGATGTTGGCACCACTGTCGCTTTTAACGTAGGTACCAAAATTGATCCACCAACTGGCAGGTGTCGGGGTCACACCCGCCGTGTTTCCGGTACCTTGGCGCCACAACCAATTGCCCAGGTTCGCACTGTTGAGTTGAGTGCGACCGTCATTGGGCATGATCGCGTCGGTGAGCGGCGTCCAAACATCGCCTGTCAGGCTGCCGCCCGTGCGCAACAACACATTGCCGCCCCCATCGGGATACCAAGCGGCATAGGGGCTGCTTTTATCGACAAGCGTTTCATACGCCTTGGCCGCGCTGCCCAGCACCGTTCCATCCGCTGAGGTGGCGCGAGCGCGATCAAACTCAGCGGCGGCACTGCCTGCACGAGAAGCACTGGAGGCGCCGGCGGTATAAATACCATAGGGCGACTTCATCGCCACATTGCCCGCGGCTATCAAGTCCAGATCCCCGGTGCCGGTGCGCAGCACGCTAAAGTGCTGGCTCACGGGTGAGACCCGTTTCACCGGCCCGATGGTGACCTGCTCAGGTATTGCTGGAATCGGTTCGCCCAGAGAAACGCACAAATCAGGGTCGCAGGTGCCTTCGTCCTGAGGCGATACCGGCTGGCCCGGTACAAAGCCGAAGAGTTCCCCGAGGTCGCTCCATACGTACTTGACGCGAATACACATGTCGGGGTCATCACACAATCCCGACTCGGATTGCGGCACTGGAGTCCCGGCCTCGAAACCGAACAGTTCGGCGGCCAAGTCACTCCAGTACCATACCCCACCCGGCCGCGCCGGTTGCGCCGGGATGATGATTTTGTCGTGGGTCTCATAGATCCCGTAGTGCGTGTCGGCCAGGGTCAGGTCGCCGGCGTATGCAGGCTGGATCGCACGGGTATCAGCCGCCTGGGTATCGGCACCGGACACCAGGCGCAACGACCACGACTGCGAGCCTTCGGCCAGCATCGGCGCCACGGCCCAGTTCTGGCGCGCAGTGGCGCCGGTCACGGTGCGCAACGGCACCGACACCGCAGCATTGGGCAACTTGACGTCGGTACCGTACGGAATCAGCGCCCCGACCTTGAGCGCCAGGTCACCGGCCAGCAACACACCGTCCGTCGCACTGCCCGTCACACCCCCACGGCTGGGCAGTGGCACGCCCGCCGGCCAGGTCATGGCGCGCAGCGAAGCCGCGCCGGCCAAGACCGTGCCCGCCTCCAGTTGGGTTCCGGCCGCCAGCACCACAGGCTGCTGCAACAAGGTGCCGGCGGCGTACAACAGGTTGCCGCCACTGTCGCGCACTGCCGCACTCAACACCGTGTTGGCCGGCAGCGTCAGTGGTGCGTCAAGTGTGCCCTGGGTCGGCAGCACAGTGCCTTGGGCCAATGCAGTGGCCTGGATCGGTAACGGGTAATTGAGGGTCTTGCCCGTGGGAAACGCACTGCCGTTGGCGAGGACTACGCCAGGGCCGGGCACAATCACATCGGCACCGAACCCTTGCAGCCCCGGCGTCAGCACCCAGCCGTTATCGTCCGGCGTCTTCGGTGGCGGCGCAAAGCCATCGTTGATGCTGCCGTAGACATCCAGGTTGCCACCGGCACGCACCACCAGGCTGCCCACCTCACCCGAGCCGTACACCGAAGTCTTCGGCGTGTTGGGGTTGACGCTGGCGTAACGGTAGCCGGAAAGGTCCAGGTCGCCGCTTACCATCAGGTCGCCCTGGGTGACGATCTCCACACCTGGGCGCAAGTGGAACGCTTCGGTATAACGGCTGTTGTTCAAGCCCGCGAGCTTGCCCTGCATCAGCCCGGCATTGTTCAAGGCGTTGTTGATGAAGGCCTCGGCAAGCACATGCTTTTGCGTGAGGTAGTTCTGGTCAATCACCTGATACGGTCGGCCACTGGCCGACGGTTCGGTGCCCACCGGCGCATCGCTGTAACGGGCCACCGCGTTTACCGCAATGGAGCGGGCGCCCTGGATGTTGACTTGCCCGTGTGCGTCGATGGCTACGTCATTGGCATTGAGCCGTGGTGCGTTCAATTCCAGCGTGCCGCGGGCCACGCCGTCATAGTGTCCCGGGCCACTGCCCAGGACTGCAGCGGTGCCGTGGCGCAGGTCGATACACGCGCCATCGGCCAAGGTCAATTGACCGTCGCCGCTATTGAGTTCCACCATCGCCCGGTTCGGCGCATCGATGATTTTGCCGTAGCTGTCGACCCGCAATAGGGTGCCGTGCGCATCCAGCAGCGCGCTGCCGGCAAGGGTCAAGCCCTGCTTGCCGGCCAGGCGAATGCTGCCGACCCGCTCGCCACTGGCATCGATCGTACCCAGCACCGTCAGGCTGCCGTTATCCACCGAGACATTGACTTGATTGGCCTTGAGTTCATCGCCAATCACCAGGTTGCCCTGCTTGAGCTGGAAGCTGCGCGAGCCAACGACCTGGCCCTGGTTCAAGCGCTGGTTCAAGGCGGCAAAGTCCCCGAGCTGCTGCGCGCGGATATCCACACCACCGGCTTTGTACGGCACCAGGGTGCCACCGGCATCGTAATAACCGCTGCTGCCGGCGCGAATCTGCCCTTGCAGGTCGACCTGACCCGCAGCGGCATCCACCGCCACAGCTTTGAGCAGGCCGCCCTGGTTGAATTGCGCAGATAAATCGATCAGCGCGCCCGCCGCCTGGCGAATGTTGCCGCGCCGGCTTTCCAGGCTGACATCACCGCCCCAGCTGTATTTGCTCACATCGTTGATCTGCACTTTGCGACCACTGAGGTCCAGGCGCGAAGCCGCACCCAGGGTCAGCTCTTCATCGGCGCTGAGGGTGAGCTTGCCGCTCGGCAGCACCACCGAAGTATCCAGCGCCACGCTGCGCCCGGACAGCAGCAGCTCGGCGCCCAAGGCGTCGATGGCCGCTGCATTTACTGGCGCCGTGCCGCTGACCGGCGCCGTTACAGTCAACGCGCCCCCGACGCTGATGCGATTGACCGAGCCGGCTTCGCCGGTCAACAACGGCGTGCTGATGTTCAGGTTGCCGCCGCTGTAGGCAAAGCCTTTGCCAGCCTCGTAAGCACCTTGCGACTGATGTACCGTCAGGCTGCCTTTGTGGTTGGCAGTGATACGTTCGCTGGCGTTGAGGTTGACCGTGGCGAAGCCCAGCGTCATGCGGCCATTGTTGGCCAGGCTGTCGGGCTGGGCATCGCGGCCATAACCGAACGCGATGCGCCGGGCCTGCAGCTCCAGAGTGCCGCTGCCGGTGCCCGCACCGTTGCTGATCACGGCTGGCGGCGTGCTGGTGGCGCCGCCCCATACCAGGGTGCCGGTCTGGATCAGCGCCACATCACTGGCGCTGCCGTACCCATAGATCGCAGGCGTGGTCAGCAGCAACTCATCGAGCAACGACTTGCCCGAACTGTCGAGGGTGCTCAGCGTGGTGCTGCCATAGAAATTCAACGCTTGCCCGGCGGTCAGCGTCAGGCTTTGCAAGGCCGGCGCACCGCTGGAAGCATCGCCGCGCAGCAAGCGGGCGAGCACCTGCTGGTTGAGGGTCAGGCCCGACGGCAGCACACCACGCGCAGCGGCGTCAGCCAGTGCCTCGGCACTGCCGACGTTGATCCCACCCACCGCCAGGGCCAGATGGCGGGTGCCATAGCGAACGCTGTCACTCAAGGCAAACCGGTTGGTGGTGGCAAAGGCAATCGAACCTTCGGAATAGAGTGATGCGTCGCCGCCGCAGGCACCCAGGCTGCATTGGCCGATAAGGATGCTGCCCGGCCCACTGGGGCCGTCACCGTTTACCGGCGCCAGCATCTGCAAACGTCCATTGGAGACTGCCAACACGCTGCGGGTGCCCGGCCGGTAGATAAAACCATCATCGGAGTCATAGGCGGCCTTGCCGCGCCCCAAGGTATTGATCGACGCGCCTTGCTCGATTTCAATCGCGCCCGAGGCCCTGCCCGACACCAGGAACACTTCCGGCGCCGCCAGGGTCGCGCCCTGGCGCACAACCACCGAGCTCGCAGTGATGGCTGCCAGGTCGGACCTGACGAAGTTGCCACCTTGGCCATACACCACCGTCAGTTCACCGCCCACCACCAAACGGGCAGCCCCCAAGGCATTCAAGTCGCTGGCCCGCACCGACGCCATCAACGCAGCGCTACTGGCCGCTGCGGTGTCAGAAACCACTTCTATGTCGCCACTGGACAGCACCGCAACAGTGGCACCAAAACCGCCCTGCGCGGGTTTGAAGCGCCCCTCACCGTCAAAGCTGAACCCCACATCTTTTTGCCCGCCCACCAGACGCAATCTCAGGGTCTTGGCATCTGCTTCAAGCGCAGCACGTGGCACACCCAGGCGTGCCGCATCAGCGCGAATAAAGTCTGCGTAAGTGGTTTCGTTGTACTGGGAGTAACGGCGCACTACCTCAGCCGGCGTGACAATCAACTGGCTCGATAAACTGTCACGAATGCCGGTACCGGCAATCGACAGCAAGCCTTCGGTTGACCAGGAACCGTTATTCATGGCCGCGGCGCGCTGCATAGCGCCGCTGGCGAACGGCGCGGCCAAGCCGTTGACCTCCAACCGAAACGCCCCTGGCAACAGAGCGTAAGTGGACGGCAGCAAGGTGTAGGTACCCGGTGGCAGGCCAGGCACACCCGCACCGATAGTGATTTGCTGGCCAACCAGAGGCTGGATCGCGCCCGCTTCGCCGCCGCTCGGCGCTACCCAGGGTTGGCCGCCGGGGACAATCGCATAGACCGGGTTAGTGGCCAGGCCCGGTAAGGAAAAGCCTCCGTCCGCACCCATTTGCACCAAGGGGTTGTAGCGCGCATCCGTGGAACCGCCGCGCCCGGAAACGAATGCCGCACCAAGCAATTGGCCGCCACCGGAAAGATCCAGCACTGCGCCCTGCTGCACATTCAGCGAGCCGCCCGCCAGTTGCACGCCCACCGCCGCATTACCTGTGCTGCGGGTACCGCCAACGCCCAGCAATTCCACCTGCTTGCCGTCGTAGCGCCAAGTCACACCGTCGACGGTTCCACCGTAAGGCAGCACCAGGCCACCCGCGCTGACAGAGGTCAGGCTGCCCGGCAACAGATTGATCACTTTGGTAGCGCGCGTAATGCCGCCGTCCACGCCCAAGCTGAGGCTGCCCATAGGCGCGCGCAGCACACCGCCTTGTTCGATGGTCGAGGCGTTCAGCGATAGGCTGCCGAACACTGAGTAAGGCAGCGCCGGCTCCGTACTGCCCACCCGGCCAATGCGCAGCGTACGCGCCGGGTCAAATTCACCGCCGGTGTTACCTGCCGTCACCTCGGCAACGGCCCCGGTCGCCGGGTAAATCTGCGCGGCGATCAGGTTCAGGTCGGCTTGGGTGGTCAGGGCGGTTTGGGTTTTGTCAGCGCTGCGGGCCAGAAAGCGCATATCCCCCTGGCTGACCAAATGAGCCTGGTCAAAGGCCCGCCGGTCAACACCGTCGGCCAACGCTTTGGAGCGCTCGGCATGGGCGCCGAAATTCACGCTATCACGCACATCCAGCACGTTCGACGCTTCAACGCTCAACAGGCCAGCCGCACCTTGAGTGGAAACGCCACCCTGGACCGTCGGGCGCACCAGGCTATCGGTGGCGCTGTTGTTGTTGCCCACCCCGGCAAGGCGCACATAGGGTGCAGTCAAAAACACCTGAGAATGCTTCGCGGCGCTATCGGTCAAGGCCATGGCCCCTGAATACAGGCTCAGGCTCTGCCCCAGACGCAAGGCCACATCACCGTCAAAGCTGATCAGGCCGTTGCTCAGCAGCGACAAGTTGTCAAAACCTGCGGCGCTGACCTGGCTGGCCGTCAACCGTCCGTGCCCGTAGGTCAAGCCGCCCGCCACAGCTTCGGGCGTACTGCCGATCGGTAAAGGCGCGCCTGAATCGGCGGCACTGACGATCAATTCACGCGCCTGGCGCACACGGGCAACGGCGGTATCGAGGTACAACGGCGTTTCCAGGGCCACGTTCAGGCTGCCACCCGCCGCACCGGCGCCGCCGCTGTTGGCGCTAAGCGTGCCGTCCAGATAAAGACCATTGTTGGAAGCCAGGGAGATGGTGCCGCCACGGCTGGCAACCACAGTGGGGCCGGCACCGGAAAGGTCCAGCGAGGCCTGGCTGCCAGAGGCGTCCAGGCGTGCGCCTTCGCGCACCACCACAAACAGGTTGGCCGCGCTGGCGACGCCAGTGGCCGGGTTGGCCGCGCTGGCGACGCCAGTGGCCGGGTCGATCACCCCGCCAATCACGAGAGTGCCGCCCTGGCCCACCACACCGTAGCGCCGCCCCAGGCTGTCGAGGGCCGTGGCTGCGCGTGCGGCCACATCCAGCACAGCATGCTCACCGACCCAGATCGAACGGTCGTGACCTTTGGCCTCAACGCCATCGGCCACCGTGGGCTGTACGCTGACGCCACCCAGGGTGATATTGCCGCCCCAGGCATTCAACGTGCCTTCCACGGTCAACTGGCCAATGCTGCGCACGCCGATGGACTGGCCCGGATCCACGATGATCACCGCACCCTGGCCAATGCGCGCCTGCACCGCCGCCATCTGCGCGGCAGTGGACAATTCAGTACCTGCTTGCAGGCTCAGGCTCGCGCTTTTGCGCAGGGTCAACTGGCCCTTGGTGGGGGTTTCGCGGTATTGCGGCGGGGTCCAGATTTGCAGTGCGCTGCGCGGGTCGGCGCCGCTCACCAGGTTTTGCGCGGTGTCATTGAGGCGGTACACCGGCGCAGTCACGTTGACCTGAGTACCGTCGGCCACTAACAAACCTTCGTTGCCGGTGATGTCGTAGGCACCAAAGCCTTTGTTGAAGAACCCGCTGTCGAGTTGCAGCGTGCCCGCTTGGGGCGCGGCAGGCAGATCACTGATCAGCACCTTGCCGGCCTGCACACTCAAGCGCCCGCCGCCACTGACGCCATAGCCGAGCAACTCGCCGTTAAGGGCCAGGTTGCCGCGACTGTCTGCGCTGTTGGCGTTGGCCGCAAGCGTGACGTCGCCGCCCTTGCCACCGATCAACTGGTTCCTGGCATCCAGTGCCGCACCGGAAGACACGTCCACCCGGCTTCCTGCTGCCAGGCTCATATCGCCACTGCTGCGCAAGGCCACGCTGCCGCCGTTGAGGTAGGGCAACCGGCTGCTGTCGCCCGCACTGAGCAACTGGTTGCTCCACAGACCGCTGGTATCCAGCGACACGCCGTTATTGACGATCAAGCTGCCGCGACCGCCAAGGGTCACGTCGTTCTTGCCGGTCGGCGTAATCTGCGCCAGCACGTTGCCCAGCTGCAGGGTGCCGGAATGCGCGGTGAGATTGGCGTTGACCTCGATCCTGGGCCCGAACAAGGTGATGTCACCGGCGGGCTCCACCTCCAGTGCGCCATTGACCAGAATCGAGCCGGTGCTGGCGACCTTGATTGATCCCAGTTTCGTCGCGCTCAACGCCTCACTGTCCAGATACAACGTGGACACCCGCTCAGCCGGCAGTACGCTGTTCAATTCCAACCCGGCCGCGACCGCAGCGGCCCTTGGCCCCAACACCACGTTCCTCACCGTGTTGGCGTCTGCGCCCAAGGCATACTGCAACTGGGCGCTGTCCTTGACGTAGTACGGCACGTAGCTGCCCACCACCAGGGCGGCGCCACGGGCCACGGCTTTTTGCGATTGCAGGTAACCGTCCAGGCCTTTTTGCGCAGCCTGGGTCTGGCGCTCACCTTGGTAGGTGTCGCCCACAACCTGCCCTTCCAGCACGGCACTGGAGGTGCTGACGACCAGCCGCCCGGCATCTCGCCCGACGGTATAGCCGGCTTCGCTGCGCTCACGCGGCGCGATCAGCGGGTTGTAGTAATAGTCGGTCACGCCCCAGCGCTGGCTGTGGTCTTCGTAACCCTTGTAGATCCCGGTATAGAGCAAATCCCCCGGCGCACTGGACAGCTCGTACAAGCGCCCATCAGGGCCTTTAAGCCAGGTTTGCTGGATCTTGCCAGCCTGCACATCAAGGGTGCCGCCCGACAGGTTGATCTGCGAACCTTGCCGGGTCACCACGTCCTTGCCGCTGAACGTCACCGTACCGCCCTGGGCCATCCATTCGCCAATACCGTGGTTGCGCGTGCCCAGATAGCCGCCCACTTCCAGCAGGCCACCTGCCGTATACCAACGGTCGGTGGCATAACCGTTGGTGCCGGCCGGGACAAAAATCAGGTCGCGGACATCCACCCACACATCGTTGTTGTTCAGCGCTTTGCCGTCACGGTTGACCGCCGCGTCGCGCTGCTCGTTACCCTGGATATTGACTTTGACGCTATTGGACTCCATCGCCAACTTGACCCCGATGGCGCCGGACACGTCGATCACTGCGCCATCGCGCAGCAAGGTGCGCTGCGCGGCCTTGACGCCGACCTGGCCACCCGTCGCCAGCGTCAGGGAGCCGCTGCGAAAATCCACCGTGCCGTCACTGGTGATTTCCACCAGGGATTGGTCGCGGCGATACACGTCAGCCGGCACGACGTTACCGGCCTGGTCAGCCGCCGGGGTGATCAACCCGGCACGCTGGCTGTCGAGGGCGTTGCTGCTGTCGAGCACAATGGCGCTGAGGCTGCCTTCGCCCAAACTCACACCGGCGTTGTTGCCGGTGCCCTTCAAATGCACGGTGCCGCGGGCTTCCACCGAGGAGCTTGAAAGCACTACGCCGTTTTGCAGCACCTGCTGACCGGTCAGGGTGATGTCCCCCGTAGAGGCCTGGATCAACCCCGTGTTGCTGACCTTGCCACTGCCCGTGACGCTGACTTCGTTGCCGCGTGTAGTGGAGCTGACATTGCCGTCGGTGCTGTAGCCCTTCTTGATCACAAAGCTGTCGCCGGCCGCCAGAAGGGTCTGGCCGCGTGCAGTGGAAATGCTCCCGGCGTTTGCCACCTCTTTACCCAGCAACAGCACATAACCGCCACCGGCAGTCGACGTGGCGGGCACCTGGGTCTGGATCTGCGCGCCGCGCTCGACGGTCACATTGCCGGCGGCCTGGGCAAAACTCGGCGCGCTGTTGCTGGCGCTGTACAGGCCCCTGGCGGTGAATTGCTCATCGCTGAACCCGGCAGCCGCCGCCACCAGATTGCGCACATTGACCTGGCTGCTGCCGCTGAACACCACGCCGTTGCCGTTGACGATCATCACCGTGCCGTCGGCCTTGATCGCCCCCTGGATCTGGCTCGGCGCGGTGCTGTTGTTGATCTTGTTGAGCACCGCCCAATCGCTGTTCTGCTGGAACTGCACGGTGGTATCGCGGCCCACGTTGAAGGTTTGCCAATTGAGGATCGCCTTGTCGGCCGTCTGCTTGATCGACACCAGCGTCTTGCCGTTGGCATCGGTCTGCACCGGCCCTTCGGCATTGACGAACAGCGGCTTGCCATCTGCGCCAATCACCACGTTCAAGCCATTGCCACCCAGGCCGTTGTGGATGCTCTGCGGCCCCGCACTCGCGCTGCTTCTGGCGGCGGCCTGCACGGCCTGTTGCGCGGCAATCGCGGCGACGCTGGTATTGAGGTTCTGCAAGGAGCGTTGCAACTGCTCGTTACCGCGTTGTTGCTGGGACAGCGGCGGCGGCGTTCCCGGCATCACCACACCCGGGCGTGCGCTGCCGGCCGCCTGCGCTGCACCCTTGGCGGCAAACCAGCCCGAACTGAACGCCTGAGGCTGCGCCGCGTGGGCGCCACCGGCAAACACCAGCAGCGCAATGACCTGGGCCAGGGGTTTGAGGAGTAACACTTGACCTGGGGTGGCAGGCAGCTTCAGTCGGGAACGCATCACTTACAGGTCCTTTTGACGGGGCAGGCGAACGACGGGCACGCAAACACTGCGCAGCCACGTGTCGGGGTTATTGCTTAAGGCAGTTGCCGGGGGGCGCGACCGAACTGTTGTCACACAATGTTCACGCAGTACGGTTCAACTGGTCGGTTGGGCGAGAAAACGACAAAACCGGCAATGACGCGAAGTCATTGCCGGCTGTGGGGCAAACCCTGTCGAGACGGGGCTTACTGCGGACGGCCAATACCGTTGCAGGTGTTGGTGTCGCCCAGGCGCAGGGCGCTGGTGGTGGCGTAGAAGTTGTCGTGGACAGCTTTCTGCCAAGTAGCGGACAACGGGATGAACGAGTGGCTGCTGGTGGTTGCGTTGTTCAAACCGGTGTAGTGACGGTTCAAGAACACACGGATACGCGCGGTGTCAGTGGTGTCTTTGTAGCACTGGCTGAAGACCAGGTTGGTGTAGCCCACAATGGGGTAGCCTGCGGTAGGGTTAGGAAACGTAGGGACCCAGTTCAAAGGATTTTTGGCTTCGTCGCTGCCAAGAACCGGAGGTACAACACCGTCAAGGCTGGCTTGAACGTTGACTTCAGTCGGCAGGAAACCGTTGACCGAAGCAACAGCGGCAGCGCTGTTGAACTGTGCATAGTCAGGGCTGACGTAACCGATGGCACCGTTGTTGTTGGTAATGGCAGTGGCGACACCTTGGCTGCCGGTGACAGCGATATAGCTTGAGCCGGCCGGGGCGCTGGTGGCTGGGTCAAAGCCGATAGCGGTGACGAAGCTGTTGCTGACAGCCGGTACCGAAGCAGGTTTTACCGCCTTGAGGTGGTTGGTCAGGATCTCGGTAGTGCCGCTGGTTTCCTGGCGATAGACCACTTTGATCTGCAGGTTTGGACCCGCAGCCCCGTTGAACAGCACCTGGTTCCAGTTAGTGATTTTGCCGGCGAAGATATCAGCCAACTGAACACTGGTGAGCTGCAGAGACGTCTTGCCGTCGATATGGTAAGGCACCGTCACCGACGTGGCTTCGGCGGGGATTTGAATCAATGGGCCGTAGGCACCACGGCCGTTAACGGCGTCAGCATTGTAAGCCGCCAGTTCCGCAACGCTAACGATCGAGTCGCTGCCCGCATAGTCAACGGTGATGCCGGCAGCCAGTTTCAGCTTGGTCGAATCATTACCGAAGAAGGCCTTTTTGCCGTCGCCACTGCCTACACCGATGTAGGGGTTAAAACCAGGGACGGTGGCAGAGAGGATGCCGGTAGCCGTGGTCGAAGTGGCCGTGCTGCCGTAGAGTTTTTCCGGCAGGGTGGCACCGCCACCGACCACTGCGGCCATGGATTGGGCGGAAGCCAGTGCTGCAACTACCAAAGAGGCTGCGATCATAGTGCGCTTAAACATGAAGAATCTCCTTTCGTCGTGTTTGTACGTTTGGGTAGATGGCTCTTGCATGACGCTATGGCTTCGGTCCCAAGCCGTGTTCCGGGGGTGGCGAGGGTTGAGGCCATGGATAGGAAATTTCGCAGCATCCGATGACAGCAAAAGGAAAAAACCTCGGGAGGAAGCGCTTGATTTTACGAAAGATTCTCGGGTGTTTTGGTCATGCTTTTGAGTGGTTTCGGGGCAAGTGACAGCGGGGTTTCAGCGGGGTTTGACTGGACGCGGTGTGGGCTGTGTCGTGGTGGGTTGGATGTGACGGAATGAGGAACCCGAGGTTGGGGGGATGGGTTGCCTGCGATAGCGGTTTGTCGGTGTACATATCCGTTGCTGCGGTAACGGCCGCTTAGGGTTCCGCTCTTACAGCGGGTCACTTTTGGCAAACGCCCGGAATGCCGGCCCAGCCAAAAGTAACCAAAAGGTCTTCGCCCCACCACTCGGCACCTCGCTTAGGCTCGGTGTGCCAGAACGAAGGCCATCGTGGTTAACGGGGCGCCTCAGATCAAAATCAGAATCTACAGCACGGCGGCCTGAAAGCCGACCTGAGTGGTTGAATCCAAAGCCTGATCAAGTGCAAGGCAAAAGCCTATCTACCTGATGCAACGCGGTCTAAATGTGGGAGCGGGCTTGCTCGCGAATGCGGTGTGTCAGTTACAGATGAATTGACTGACCCGCCGCATTCG